>NZ_LXPC01000005.1:0-96217 GCF_003590275.1 Dehalobacter sp. MCB1
ACGTGCCTCTTAGTAATACTTAATCTAATAGTAGAAAGAATTATCTTTTTCTGAGTATTGCAGACCTGTCAGAGGAAATACTAAAAGTGTAAAACTCAAGGTTTTAGTTATATATTAAATTAAAATAGCAAAAATAATTGTATAATAAATTTAAGTATAATGTGAAATATATGCACTTGCTTTGTATTGCTTTTTAAGTACGGTATTTGGTTTATCTGTTCTTCCTGGCGCGGACTAGATTCAATTGTTACGTTTTTAATTGTTTTCTGGTGTAGAATTTGGTTGCGAGACGTATCTGTTATTACAAGAGGGATTTAGTGGGTGGCAAAATAAATCCTGGGGATGGTAATAATTAGGAAGGAGGAAGCGTATGCAATACGATTATGGAAGATGCGAGGGGGCAAGGGCTATTCCTGACACTTTCTATCCGATTGAAAAACTGAGGGAATTCACGCATATAGGAGTAGTAAAAACCTATGCTAAGGACAGTAATGTGATCTTACCGGGAGGTAAGGATTATATGCTGGTTTATGTGCTTTCCGGAAGGATAAGTTTGAACTTGATGACGGAAGACGGCAGGGAAAGAGTGATTTATTTTTCAGGAGAAAATGGAATTTTGGGTCGTTTGTATAAGATGGAAAGTGAAAATGATGCTTATGCGGTTGCCATAGAAGATTCTAAAGTATGTCTTTTTTTCGAAGAGCATCTCAGAATTATTTTCCGTCAAGATGAAGACATGATCTTTGAAGTGCTTAGAAATTGTCTTTCCAAAGTAAGTTATTATATGAGACAAACGATAGAAAGAGACTTTTACAATCCAACGATTAGAATCTTAAGATTGCTGAATGGACTTTATCTTACCAATGGAATATCGGTAGGAGATTCTTACGAAATACGTATGGACTTATCATTGCAATTTATCTCTGAGATAACAGGAGCACATTATGTTACAGTCTCCAAAGTATTAAAGTATTTAAAGGAGCAAAAAATTATTGAAAAGAAGAAAGACAAAATAATTATTCATGATCTGGAAAAACTTAAAGAATTAACCCATGAGAAGCATATTTATAAATATATTTATTAGAATTAAGTTTGACAATTCATTTTGTACAGATTATTTTTTGAATTCCATTTCATTAGAGAGATGGAGTATTTTTTTTGTATTATTGCAGATTGCCGGTGTCTCTATTGAATTTTCCAGTCAACAGTTCAGCAAAAATATTTTGTAGATGTATAGTTTTTAGTTATACAACTAAGCTTCACTCAAAATTATTAAATACAATGTACCTATAGTCATCACAACTGAATCATGAAAAGGGAGGTGAAAATGATGGGTACATTCTTAATTTTTTTAGCAGGCGTATTATTCTTGGCCGGTATTTTATTTATTAAACCTCGCGCTAAACGTGAACAAATGTGGAAAACAGTAGTTAATTGGGCCTTGTTTGTTATCTGGTATGGGATTACCTGGATGGGGATTTCTTTTGTCTACATGAACGCATCGGTTGGACATGTCAAAGCAACAAGCACAGCGATATTCCTGTTTCTGGGGATATCTGTGGTTCTTGCCGTTGTTCAGGCCCGCCTGCTGGGATTCATTGGTGTGAGAAAAGCGGGGAGTACAGGTGAATTACAAGTTTGATAGGATGTGAAAACATGGTGGCTTTCGAACAAGAAAAAAAGGTTCAAGTAAGCCGCAGAAATTTTATCAAAGTCAGTGTCGGAGCTGCGGTTCTGGGGGCGGCGGTAGCTCTGAGAGCACCCATCGTAGCGGCGGGTGCGGTTGGCGAGAGCGTGAAGTATACGCCTGCGGCAAAGGGACAATGGTCCAAACTGCATCCGGTGCATGACATGGGTAGCGCAACAATACGTTTTGTAGAACATAATGACCAGTGGTTGGGAACCTCAAAGATAATAGGTCCAATCAAAAATCCAAGCGAATACGATGGAGGATTTGAACAGATTGCCGCGGGGAAAGTCAGTCAAAGGGGTCAATTGGGGCTTTATAACATGAATACCAAGGATCCTTTTGGCAGTGCAATCATCATGGGAGCCGGTATGGTGGCAGGTTTTCTGGAAGGCATTCCTGCCCCGAAGAAAATGGAGATTCCTGATCCTGAGCAAATGTCACAACACATTAAGGATGTTGCCTATTTTTTGCGGGCTGATGATGTAGGTATAGGCAGGATGCCTTCGTATGCCTACTATGATACCAAATGTATTTATCCGCCTTTTCCGGGAAGACAGTACGTGGAGTTGCCCAGAGAACAATTGGTAAGGCCGGTGACCGAACGCCTGCCGTATGCAATCGTGGTTATGGTTGACCAGCATTTGGAGACAATGCTTGCTTCGACAGGTTATGACGCGATCAGCATTTCTCAGTCCTTTAGGGGCTATCACGCAACTGGGGTTATTTCCGCTATTTTAGCCCAATATATTCGGAATCTTGGTTATAATGCCAGGGCAAATTATGCTGTGGATTATAACGGTGTCATGCCGCCTGTTATTATAGCCGCAGGATTAGGAGAACTATCCCGTACAGGCGATTGTACAATTCACCCCCGGTTAGGATTCCGCCATAAAGTTGCTGCGGTCACTACGGATTTGCCGCTTGCACCGGATAAGCCAATTGATTTTGGGTTACTCGACTTCTGCCGCATATGTAAGAAATGTGCGGAAAATTGTCCTGCCGGAGCTATCAACATTGATAGTGATATGGGTCAGTATAACGGCTATTTGCGTTGGAACAATGACACGAACAAATGTGCCGAATTCCGGGCCAGTAATGAAGACGGTGTTTGCTGTGGACGGTGCATGAAGGTCTGTCCCTGGAATTCCAAAGAGGAATCCTGGTTTCATCAAGCTGGTACCTGGATTGGAAGCAAAAATGAAACATCATCAAAATTATTAAAATCGATTGATGATATGTTCGGGTATGGCACAGAAACCATCAATAAATATAAATGGTGGCTGGAGTGGCCTGAATTGTATAAGATCCCTCCTGTAAGCATCTTGACTGAACCCTTGCCTCCGGATCCCATTTTTTCGGCATTAGGGAAAAATAGACAGTGAAAAAACGGAAAGTTTAAGTACACTACAAGCTTGATTGGAGTGAAAAAAATGAGTGATGAAGATGGAAAGAGTTATCACGTAAACCGCAGAAATTTTCTCAAAGCCGGTGCTGCAGCCACGGCCTTGGGCGTACTTGGAGCAATCAAGGCACCTTCCAAGGCGGCGAATGCGGCGGGAGAAAGTCTGGAGTATACTGCTGCAGTAAAAGGGCAATGGTCCAAGCTGCATCCGGTACATGACCTCGGCAGTGCTGCGGTACGTTATGTAGAAAGCAATGATCAGTGGCTGGGTACCTCAAAAATAGTTGGGAAAATCAAAAATGTCAGTGAAGCAGATAATGGATTTAATCGTGCTACCAGGGGGTTGCTCCCAGATCCCCGGATACAGCTTGCGTCTTTGGCGCTTCCTGCGCATCCTTTTCCATTGGCACAGCTGATGACAGTTTCTTTAGTAGGGCCGGACCCTGTAGTTGAAGGACCGGCCGCCCCAAGAAAATTACCGATACCTGATCCTGAGCAAATGTCACAACATATGAAAGATGCTGCCTATTTCTTGCGCGCTGACGATGTCGCTATCGGAAAAATGCCTGAGTTTGGATATTATTCGGAGAAGATTGTTGACGTTCCCGGGTTATTGAGCAAACCGGTGTCAGAATGTGTTAAACCGGTAACGGAACGGCTGCCCTATGTCATCGCGGTGATAGTTGACCAACACTTGGAAACCATGCTGGCGTCGACTGGATATGATGGGATTAGCGGCTCGCAGTCACTAAGGGGTTATCATGCGGTCGCAAACATTGTTGTCATTTTGGCCAACTATATCCGTGCTCTTGGATATAATGCCCGGGCAAGTCATTTTGTCAATTATGAAGTAGTAATGCCGACGGTTCTCATATCTGCAGGCTTAGGGGAAATGTCCCGTGCCGGTGATTGTACAGTTCATCCCCGTTTGGGATTCCGGCATAAAGCGGCTGCTGTAACCACTGATTTGCCACTGGCGCCTGATAAACCGATTGATTTTGGGATCCAGGATTTCTGCAGGGTATGTAAAAAATGTGCGGAAAACTGTCCGACCCAATCAATTTCGACGGATACGGATCAGACCGAGTACAACGGATATATGCGATGGAACCTGAATAGTGATACCTGTACGCAACTCAGAATAATTAACGAAAACGGTCAAGGCTGCGGGCGGTGCATGAAGGTTTGCCCATGGAACTCCAAGGAGGATTCCTGGTTCCACCAGGCGGGAACCTGGATAGGCAGTCAAAACGAATCTTCTGCGAAATTGCTGAAAGCAATTGACGATATGTTCGGGTATGGAACGGAACAGATAGAGAGATATAAATGGTGGCTGGAGTGGCCCGAATTGTATAAGTATACACCCCCCGATCTTTCAGGACCTGTCTTTAAACATTAAGTCGCCGGATGCGGGAAGTTAAAAATTCGTCAGTAAATAGGTGCTATTAGCGACTGCTGCCAACAAATTTTAATAATTCGTTGGCAACAGCTTATCAAAATATAAAAAGTTCTGATATATTTTGCATGTATAGACATATGAGATACCATTACGAGGCAAAACTGTAGGAGCTAACCAGTATCAAAGAGGAATTAAAAGGAGGATGATTGAAAGTGGTGGATTTGAAAGTACTGACTCAAGCGATGTCCGATTTGGACGAAGACGTGTTAAACAAGGCGATTGATGAAGTACTAAGCAAAGACGATAACGCCGCCGAAGCTCAAGAAGTTGTTAAAGCTTGTCAGCAAGGTATGACGCTCGTGGGTGAGCGTTATGATTCGGGCGAGTACTTTATCGGGGACTTAGTCTTCGCCGGAGAAGTGCTGCAAAACGTCATGGACAAGCTCAAGTCGGCTTTAAGCGTAGGGTCCTCAGCAAAAGGCGGGAAAATTGTCCTGGCCACCGTTTCCGGAGACCTTCATGACATCGGTAAAAATATTTTCAGATCCATGGTAGAAGCCGCAGGCTTCGAGGTAATCGACCTGGGGATCAATGTTCCGGTCAGCCAGATCGTGGACAAGGTAAAAGAGGTTAGCCCTGATATTGTCGGATTAAGCGGCGTACTCACCTTGGCGCTGGACAGTATGAAAGAAACGGTTGATGCGCTTAATGAAGCAGGCCTTAAAAATTCAGTTAAGGTGATTATCGGCGGCGTACCCGTTAATGAGAACGTTTGTAAAAGCATAGGTGCGGACGCCTTTTCGACAAACGCCGCTGAAGGCGTAAAAATTTGTCAAAGGTGGGTGGAATAAATCATGAGCAACGTAATGATGCCGTATCAAGAACGTTCAAACCGTATTTTCAAGACAATAAATTTGGAACAAGCCGACCGTGTTCCTGTGTTAGGCACTTATGGGACATGGTGCGCCTACTATGGAGGTTATACGCCGGCCCAAATCGATATTGATCTGGATAAATGCGCGAAAGCCATTGTGAAAGTAGCCAATGATATTCCGGTAGATATGCTTCATATGGTGTCTAACAGGCCTGCCGTTCTGCTTCAGTCGCTGGGAAGCAAAAGTTATAACTATTTAAGTAAAGATAATATTATCCAGTATAGTGACGAACAAGCCGGGATAATGAGCGAAGACGAATATCCCGAATTTAATATAGATCCGTTAAGATTCATTGTTGAAAAGATTTTACCAAGAAAATTTGCCGAATTGGCGAAGTCTTCTCCCGCGAAAGACGTGGCTTTGGCCAGAGGCGCCATGCACTTTGCAATTTATGGAGCAAAATCGGGGGGAATAACGGGTGTGCTTGCTCAACAGGGAATGCCTCTCTTAGGGGATGGCTTACTTATTCACCCGATGGATTTAATTGCGGATATGTACCGCGGTATTAAAGGAATGTTCGGGGACATGCGCCGCCGCCCGGAGGAAGTCTTAGAAGCGATTGAAGCCTTACTGCCTATTATATTGAGGTTCGGTATGGGACAGGTTCATATGGCGCCGCCGAAAGCGACCCCCAAAGTGCTTTTTCTCCCGATGCATTTGCCAACCATGATAAAACGGACGGATTTTGACAAGTTTTACTGGCCGGCCTTTAAAAAGATGATGGACTTTTTTGCTGCTCAAAACGTCTGTGTTCTTGGATTCTATGAAGGCGACTGGTCACGCTATTACGATCATCTTCAAGAATTGCCGGCGAAGAAATCATTTGGCTGGTTTGAACATGCAAATTTCAAAGAAATTAAGCAAAGTTTGAAAGATACCATGTGCATTGTTGGACTTTTCCCGGCGACTTTACTGCAATATGGAACTGAACAAGAATGTATCGCCAAGGCCAAGGAAATATTGGATATAATGGCCCCCGGCGGCGGATACATTTTTGCCACCGACAGGGAGCTGATTGCAGCACAGGATGGCAAATCAGAAAACATTATCGCCGTAAATAAATTTGTTATGGAGTATGGTATTTATTAATAGGAGGTGGGTTTTGCAATGGAAGATAAATTATTGATCTCTTGGAATGAAATACTTAAACAGCACCCGGAACTTACAGACCAAGATCCCGCTATTGGAATGAGTTGGGATATGGGACAGGAAATGGTTTTTAGCTATTTGTTTATGCTGGCAATCTTTTAGAACAAAGAAAATGCGAAGCCTATCAAACTAGTTTTAGAATCATATGACACACTGTTTTTTAGGGCGTGTCGCGAAACGTTTTCCAATAAACGTTTACGATATGCCCTACTCTATTTTGTTCCATTTGTCGACAGCTATGTTAGTAAGCCTGAGAACAGACATTTGTTTTAGCAGTTATACTTTTAGTATTGGCTGATATTTATAATAAAAAATTTTTTCCAGATGTATCGTTTTAGTTGTATAACTAAACTTCCAATAAAATCATTTAATACAATGTACTTATAGTCATCACAACTGAATCATGAAAAGGGAGGTGAAAATGATGGGTACATTCTTAATCTTTTTAGCAGGCGTATTATTTTTAGCCGGTATTTTATTTATTAAGCCCCGCGCTAAAAAGGAACAAATGTGGAAAACAGTAGTGAATTGGGCCTTGTTTGTTATCTGGTATGGGATTACCTGGATGGGAATTTCTTTTATCTACATTAATGCATCGGTTGGGCATGTCAAAGCAACAAGTACAGCAATATTCCTGTTTATGGGAATCTCTGTGGTTCTTGCTGTTGTTCAGGCCCGCCTGCTGGGCTTCATTGGTGTGAAAAAAGCGGGAAATAAAAGTGAATTACAAGTTTGATAGGATGTGAAAATTCGGTGATTGATGGACAAGAGAAAAAGTTTCAGCTAAGCCGCAGGAATTTTCTCAAAGCTGGCGTTGCAGCCTCTGCGATGGGAGTGATTGGAGCGATAAAAGCTCCTGCCAAAGTAGCCAACGCGGCCGGAGCAAGTCTGAAGTATACTGCTGCAGCAAAAGGACAATGGTCAAAACTTCATCCTGAGCATGACTATGGCAGCGCGACAGTACGTTTTGTGGAGAGCAATGATCAGTGGTTAGGTACAACAAAGATTGTTGGAAAAGTAAAGAATTTCAGTGAAGCTGATATGGGATTCAACCTGGCTACCAGGGGGATGCTTCCTAATAAAAAGACACAAGCGGCGTCTTTGAGTTTCTTTTTCAGGCATCCTTTTGGAGCGGCAATAGCCAATGCAGGCATGTTTGTTGCTCCGCCCGCTGCGGTTGAAGGAAAGCCATCACCTCAAAAACTGGAGATCCCTGATCCGGAACAAATGTCCCAGCATATTAAAGATGCCGCCTATTTTTTGCGCGCTGATGAAGTCGGTATCGGCAAGATGCCGGAATATGCTTATTATTCCCAAAAGCTTACGGATAAGGCTGGTTTGATGACCAAACCTGTAGAAGAATGTGTCATACCGGTAACAGAACGCTTGCCTTACGTCATCGTCGTGATGGTCGATCAAAATCTCCAAACTATGCTGGGATCCACTGGGTATGACGGAATCAGTGGTGCAATGTCTATGAAGAGTTATCATGCAACCGGGAACATCGCAGTTATTTTAGCTACCTATATCCGGAGCCTTGGGTATAATGCCAGGGCGCAGCATGCGTTTAACTATAACGCAGTCATGCCGCCCGCAGTTATTTCAGCAGGGTTGGGGGAGCTTTCCCGTACCGGTGACTGTTCAATTCATCCCCGCTTGGGGTTTCGGCATAAAGTTGCTGCTGTTACCACCGATTTGCCGCTGGCACCCGACAAACCAATTGACTTTGGCCTTCAGGATTTCTGCAGAGTATGTAAAAAATGTGCTGAAAACTGTCCGAACCAATCCATTACGTATGATTCGGATCTTGTGGAGTACAACGGATACCTGCGTTGGAACAGCGACATGAAAAAATGTGCAGAATTCAGGATACTCAACGAAGACGGAGTGTCCTGCGGACGGTGCATGAAGGTCTGTCCCTGGAACTCCAAGGAGGATTCCTGGTTCCACCAGGCTGGAACTTGGATTGGAAGTAAAAATGAAGCTTCTGCAAAATTGCTGAAAACAATTGACGATATGTTTGGGTACGGCACGGAAAGCATCGATAAATACAGATGGTGGCTGGAGTGGCCGGAGATGTACAAGTATCCAGCGGTTGCTCAAGCGCCACAGACGCATTAATAATTAAAGGTTCTCTGTCAAATGTTGGGGCCCCCTGAATAGAATAATTCTAAAACGATGTGATGCTGGTAATAGCCCTTACAGACTATTATCAGCATTTTTATAAATTTGCTGCGGATGGCACCATGTCATTAGTATCTGGGCCTAATTAACCTATCCTATAGAGAATGCGGGATCTGAATAACCATTTGTATAAGAAACGTTCTTTCTTAAATCATTTTTTGTGCTTAACATCAGGAACAGCTAGATGGTTTTTAGGAGCTTTTGGTGGACGAATATTGACACTAACTCTACAAACAATTATTATTTACTTTAGGATATATTGAATAATACTTTATATCTAGAGATAATCTATAAGCAAGGAAATTCTTAATTTTTTGTGAGTCCAAACTAATTATATAAAATGGAGGAGATAAAAATGCAATCAATTTTTGGAATGATTACCCCAACCGTAGCTGTCGTAGGTTTGGTCATCGCCCTAATTATATTTGGACCAGGAAAGCTGCCCCAATTAGGAAAAGCTTTAGGCGGGGGTATCAAGGAATTCAGGAATGCTTCTGATGGCCAAAAGGAAGAGAGTGAAACAATAAAAGAGGCATAGCATAACGCGATAGAAATGTTATTTTAATGCAAATGAAGGATAAGTCAGCATGTATCATAAAAAGAGCTTTAAGATACTTTTGTTTCTATTGGCCATTATTGTTATATCGTCTTGGCAAGGTTATGCGTATTATCAACGTAATGTTAATTATCAAGAAAGCAAATTGTTTTTTGACACAGAAGTATATGTTGAGGCTCATGGCTGGGGAGCAAAGAAGGCAGTAGTTGAAGCTCTCGGCATTATGAAAGAACTAGATTCCAAACTTAATAAGTTCTCGCCTGATAGTGAGCTATACGCTATCAATATTCATGCAGGAGAACAACCTGTCGCAGTATCGGAATTAACCTTTGATGTTATTGAACAGTCCTTGAAAATTGCGGATTTAAGCAATGGCGCTTTTGATCCGACGATTGGCCCTTTAGCTAAATTATGGAAATTTGGAGAAAGGGATAGTTCTGACAAATTTGTACCATCGCAGGAACAGATTTCTCAAACAATTCAACTTGTTGATTACAAAAAAGTAATTTTGAATAAAGAACAAAGGACCGTCTTTTTAGTTAAAAAGGGAATGAGTTTAGATCTAGGAGCAATTGCTAAGGGTTACGCTGTAAGCAAAGCATTAGAGACATTTAAGAGCCGTAATATTCTATCAGGGATGGTATCGGCAGGCGGGAACATTTATGTCATAGGCAAGAAAGACGGAAACAAGCCTTGGCACATCGGAATTAGGGATCCTTTAAACAAAGAACAAATCATTGGCTATGTTGAATTAGAGGATCTTACAATCGATACATCAGGTAACTATGAACGGTTTTTTACTGTTGATGGAATACAATACAGTCATATTCTTGACCCTCGTACTGGGTACCCTTCAAAAGGGGTCAGCGGTTGTACTGTCGTCATGAAGAGTCCGACAATGGCGGATGCTTTGGCTACAGCAGCTTTCGTATTAGGTCCTGAAAAGGGCCTGCAATTAATCGAAAAGAATAACGCATGGGGCCTGATCATTGATACTGACGGCAAGATGGTATTATCCGATAAAATGAAAGAAATGTTTAAACCAGAGACTCCTGAGTAGACCGTATTTGGAAGAATTAGTTTTAATTAGATCAGGAAAAGAAAGGGGTTTGTACTGTGCAACGTAGGAAGAAGCAAAGTGACGAAATGTCTTTCTTTGGCCACTTTAAAGAAATGCGCAAAGTGCTTTTATTTTCTGCATATGCGATTGCGATCGGAGCAATACTGGGATGGGTGTTCAGTGATTATGCATTTCGTTTCCTGGCGATACCAATGGCCGGTCTCAGTGAGGTGCATTTTATAACGACAACACCGATGGAACCGTTAATGGTCAAGTTAAAAGTATCACTCATTTTGGGTGTAGTTGTGGCTTTGCCCATCATCATATGGCAGTTATGGAGTTTTATCCTGCCTGCTTTGAAATCGAATGAACGAAAGTATCTCTATTTCATCTTTCCTTCATCTCTTCTTCTTTTTTTTGCAGGCGCAGCTTTTGTTATTTTATTTGTGCTGCCTATCTGCTTAAAGTTTCTACTTTTGGCAGGGATAGGGGCAATCGATACAACACCATTTGTCACCAAGTCTTCCTATATTAATTTTGTTTTCACTTTGGCGCTCAGCTTTGGATTGTTTTTCCAGCTACCCATTGTATTGATATTGTTAATCCGAATAGGCGTCGTATCTCCTCAGGCTCTCGCAAAATATAGAAAATGGGCCTTTTTTGTGATTGTGATATTGGCTGTTGTTCTTTCTCCAACACCCGATCTGATGACCCAGGTTTTGATTATCGGTCCAATGTATCTTCTCTATGAAATCAGTATTTGGGTAGGGTATATTGTAGTAAGAAGAAGAACAAAAATGCTGAAGCGAGAAGAGGAAGAGGTGATTTAAATGGGTTTAACAGAAATTGCATTAATCTTATTTGTCGCCTTGATTCTTTTTGGCCCCGATGATTTGCCCGTAATTGCAAAAACAATTGGAAAAATGGTTAGACAAGGTCGCAAGATAATGAATGAATTAACAAGAGAATTTACAAATACGATGAGTATGCAGAGTGACACGATAATGGACAGCTTAAAAGATACATCCCCAAAAGAAAAGGTTTCCCAAGAAGAACCTAAACAAAAGGAAGACACAAATGTGTTACAGAGCAATGATGGGGGAGCAGAGAAAAAAGCTGAGGATAATGAGACAGCTGTAAAACATGATGGAACCAATGAAGCCGACCCCATGTGAAGGATAATTTAAAAGGTATGATGCACTTAGAAGATGATCCCTGTCTTGCGCTGGGGCCATCTTTTTATGATTCCAGCCCAACTTTCATTCATTAGACCGAAAACGACCAATCACCACGGATGGCATGGAAAACGTCGAGCACATAGTGGTATAATTGATTTATGAAACAATGGCAAAACCATCGAAAAATACTCCATATTGATATGGATGCTTTCTATGCCGCGGTAGAACAGAGAGATCATCCAGCCTTACTCGGAAAGCCTGTTATCGTGGGCGGCAAGCCAAACAGCCGGGGTGTTGTTTCTGCTGCTTCTTATGAGGCCCGTAAATTTGGCATTCATTCTGCGATGCCCATGACCGAGGCCTTCAGACGCTGTCCGCAGGCCGCATTTCTCCCTGTTAATATGCAAAAATATCAGGAAGCCTCAGACCAGATACACGAAATATTTTTGTCCTACACGCCGCTCGTCGAGTCCTTGTCCCTTGATGAAGCTTTCTTGGACGTTACGCGATCAACGGCTCTTTTTGGATTTGCCCAAGATATCGCCGTGCTGATCAAACAACGTATCCGGCAGGAACTTGACCTGACGGCTTCAGTGGGTTTGGCCCCCAATAAATTCCTCGCCAAGATTGCTTCCGATCTGCAGAAGCCGGACGGCTTTGTCGTTGTCCCTCCGGATAAAGTACAGGAGTTTCTCGATCCTCTGGCAGTAGAAAGAGTGTGGGGGGTCGGCATCAAAACGGCGAAACAGCTGCATGAGCTTCGGGTCAAAACAGTGAAAGATCTGCGTACTTTGGATGAAAGTACTCTCTCGAAACGATTCGGTGCCATGGGCAAACAGCTTTACGAACTCGCCCGGGGTATTGACAACCGCCCCGTAGAAACCGACAGAATGGCGAAATCCATTGGCAGGGAGACGACATTCTCATCAGATATTGCTGATGTCGACGTACTTGAAAAAGAGCTGCTGAAGCTAACGGTGGATGTCGGAAGACGCCTGCGCAAACATGCGTTGAGAGCGAAAACAATCACGCTGAAAGCACGTTATCCAGATTTCAGGACCCTGTCTCGTTCCAGCACCCTCCCTCAGGCCACAGATCTGGATGATCTGATCTACCATGAAGCCTGTGCCCTCTTGCGCGGGCTCTCTATGAATCAGCCGCTTAGACTAATTGGAATTACCTTGAATAACTTAACGGATCATACTGAGCAATTGACGTTGTTTGATGAACCTCAAAAAGATATGGAAAACCTGACAAAAGTGATTGATCAAGTTAACGCGAAATATGGAAAGAACAGTATCACAAGGGCACGATTATTATAATGAAGAGTGAAGAGCGAGATTCAACCTTCAATTTATGAACAGGTCCTAAGCCAAAAAAAGTTAGCAGGAGGTACGCAATGGAAAGGGTCTTGATCAGAACAAATCGTTTAAGCAAAAGGTATGGTTCAGTGCCGGTTGTCAACGATCTAAACCTGGAGGTAAGAAGCGGAGAAATTTTCGGTTTTTTGGGACCGAACGGTGCCGGTAAAACAACAACGATTAAAATGCTTACCGGATTGCTGGATCCCAGTGAAGGGGAGATCTCCATCTGTGATTACGATATTCGCAGGCAGCCCACTCAGGCCAAAGCCATAATGGCTTATGTACCGGACCAACCAAAGTTGTATAACAAACTGTCAGCCCGTGAATTTTTGCACCTTATTTCAGCCCTGTACCGAGTCCCAAAAGGTATTGCCAAAGAGCGGGCTGAGCAGCTCTTAGGAATGTTCGGTCTCATGGAGCGCGCAGATGAGCTGTTAGAGGGCTACTCTCACGGTATGAGACAAAAGGTTGTTTTGGCAGGGGCCTTAATTCATCAGCCCAAGGTGATTCTTTTGGATGAGCCGACTGTGGGTCTTGACCCGGCGAGCGCACGCCTCCTTAAAGATATTCTTCAGGAAATGGCCCGGCAGGGTGCTGCGGTATTTGTTTCGACCCATATTCTTGAGATTGCGGAGAGAATGTGCCACCGGGTCGGTATTTTGAAAGATGGCATGCTGATTGCACAGGGCAGCCCTGAAGAACTCCGGCAAAAAGTTGGACACGGCGGGGAAAGCCTGGAAGATATTTTCCTGGAGCTTACCGGAGTCCGTGAAAATGCCGAATTAATTAAAAGCCTGGAGGAATAAACGGTGAAAATGATTATACCGCCCCCTTTGGATACCCCGCCTGCAGAAAAGCCTTTTGTTGAAGATTTTATCCTGCTGCTGAAAAATCAGCTGCGGGTAACACTTAATACGATGAAACATCAACAAAAGAGAACTTTCATCGGAATGGGTATCCTGATAATTGTGTTTTCGAGTTTTCTGATTTCCATGGGGGCTGTATCCTATGGGATGTTGAAATCGATGCAGCCCGAGACCGTTCAGGGTTTCCTCTCCTTGTTCTTTCTAGTTGGACTGGCCAGCCAGATCTTCTTTGGTCTTACGGCAGCTTTTGCAACGCTGTATATGTCCGAAGATTTGGAACTTCTGTTCATGGCACCGGTTCCTACCCGGGTCGTTTTTGCAGTAAAAACGGTCTCTGTACTTATGAGCAATTTTTTAATTGCGGTCTTATTTGCTTTTTTGCCGGGGGTGTTCTGTGGTTTGCTTTTTGAGGCCAAAGCATCCTATTATCTTCTTGTCTTCCTTTCAGGCTGCGGTTTATGGCTTACCGGGACAGCTCTGGCCGAACTGCTGAACCTTTTGGTTATGCGTATTGTTCCACCTCACAGGAGCAAAGAAGCCGTTGGACTGATGGGAGCGCTGGCAGGTGTCTTGATTGCGTTAGTGTTTCAGATTCCGGGAATGATGCTGGGCAGTCAAGGTAAACTAGATATCGGGGCCATGCTGGCAGGCAAAGAGCAGCTGCTTGACGTCATGAACTTTTTCCCGTCGGGATGGGCTTCACTTGCTTTAACTAGCGGAATATCCGACAGCTTTGCAGCTGGACTGGGATGGAATCTTCTAATCCTTATTTTCAGTGCGTTCCTTTTTCTGATTGCCTTGATTCTTTTGGAACGGGGATTCCGACAGGGCTTCATTTCTATCAGCCAGGGAGATGGCGGAAGGCGGCGCAAAAAACATTCGGTTTCCAGCACCGATACGACGAAGCGCCAACAGGAAAAGATTTTCTTCGAGACTGTTGGACAGGACCAGGAAACAGTGGTCTTGCCAGCCCCGATGAGGGCAGGCATGTGGGCCGTGGCCAAAAAAGATTTGCTGTCCTTAAAAAGGGATACCAGGGAATGGTTTGGCTATTTGATCCCTCTGATCATTATGGCCTTTTTCGTGGTTCAGTTCCTGTTCAATGCTTCGGCATCGAGTGTCTCTAGTTTGGTCATGGTTCTTATCATGTATACGATTATGTTCAGCGGCAATTTAGCCCTGCAGGCGTTTGGCAGAGAGGGGGAGTCCGACTGGCTGTTAAATAGTGTGCCTTTGGCAGGGTGGCCTGTCGTCTGGGGGAAATTAACTGCAGCTGTGCTTCCCACGTTACTATTGATGGAAGCCCTTCTGGTTGGCACCTCATTGGCAATCGGAGTTTCAACGGGCTTAACGCTTATCCTGGCGCTGGCGGCAATTTTTTTAAGCCTGGGTTCCAGTGCCATCGGGCTATATTATTCCATCAAGAACTGCCGCTATAATCCGGACAAACCACAAATGCGGATATCGCCAAGTGCTTCGCTAATGATGTATCTAATCAATTTTTGTTTCATCCTTATTTTGGGTTTAAGTCTATGTTATTTATTCCCTCCTGCCGAATTGGTCTCAGCGCTTCGGATGCTCCCACCGGTCACTTTCGAATGGAATGTACAGTCAGGACTGCTCGGCGGGTTATATTTTCTCAGCCGTCCGTTATTTTGGCCGGCTCTGTTCCGGATATCCCTTGGAATTCTGTTGACTGGCGGGTTATGGTCACTTATCTTCTTCGGATTCATGGCTGCAACGGTCCGGCAAAGCCGCAAAGGCTTCAGGGTAGAGCTCGTGATGACCAGCAAAAACCGGCTTGGATAATCAACAAGCATGAAAAGACGGAGTTTGAAGATTTTATATTCATCAATTCCCATGGTATAATGCTATTTGAATAATTTTTTTTCATCTACTTTATTTAGTGACGCAAACAGACTGATGGACCAGTCTGTTGAAATAAGAATTACGGAGGGATCCGCGTGCAGCAGAATGTGTATATCATCCTGGCCAATGGCCGGGTTTTTAAAGGGAAACCTTTCGGGGCAGTAGGAGAGGCAGTCGGTGAGATTGTCTTTACTACTGCAATGACCGGATATCTCGAAACCCTGACCGATCCGAGTTATTACGGGCAGATTGTGGTTCAGACGTTCCCTTTGATAGGGAATTATGGGATTATTTCGGCAGATTTTGAAAGTAATTCTTCAAAAGTAAAGGCCTATGTTGTCCGGGAGTGGTGTCAAGTTCCTTCCAACTTTCGCTGTGAAGGAGAGCTTGACGCTTTTTTAAAGGCGCAAAATATTGTCGGGGTTCACGGTGTTGACACCCGGGAGCTTACCAAGATTATCCGCGAGGTTGGTGTGATGAATGCCAAAATTACCACCACCCTGAATAATTTTGAAAAAGATTTGGCTGAGATTAATGGCTATAAAATTACGGACGCGGTTCAGACAGTTTCCTGCAGGGAAACAATATCGACCGAGAACACCGATGTAACCGGGAAAAGCATCTCAGCCATTGAAATAGTCCCAACCAGTGATATAGGTAAATCCGTTGACGTTGTCACATCTAGAGATGTAGCGACAGTGGACACTAAAGAAGCATCCGGCGTATGCCGGGTAGCCCTGTGGGATTTCGGAGCGAAGGAAAATATTCGGCGTGAACTTATCAAACGCGGCTGTGAGGTTATCACGGTGCCTGCTGAGACATCCACCGAAAGTATCCTGGCTTTGCACCCGGACGGGATCATGCTTTCTAACGGACCGGGAGATCCGGCCGACAATAAGGGAATTATCGCAGAGCTGAAGAAGCTTTCTGCCTCCGGTCTGCCGATCTTCGGGATATGTCTCGGACATCAGCTGCTGGCCCTGGCGCAGGGTGCCGAAACGTCCAAGCTGAAATACGGGCACCGGGGCGCTAATCAGCCGGTGAAAGATTTGAAAACCGGCAGGGTTTACATTACAAGCCAGAACCATGGCTATGCGGTTGTTGCCAACAGCCTTCCTGCTCATGCTCGCATGCGTTTTCAGAATGCCAATGACGGGACTTGCGAAGGAATTGAATATCTGAATATGCCGGCTTTCTCGGCACAGTTTCATCCGGAAGCTTCGGCAGGACCCTTGGATACCAGCTATTTATTTGATCAATTTATTGCTCTGATGAGGAAGGACTGCTTAACATGCCGTTAAATCAAGAAATAAAAAAAGTACTGGTCATTGGCTCAGGACCGATCGTCATCGGACAGGCTGCTGAATTTGATTACGCGGGGACTCAGGCGTGCAGGGCCTTGAAAGAAGAGGGACTGGAAGTTGTTCTGATCAACTCCAATCCGGCAACGATCATGACGGACAACGCGATGGCCGATCAGATCTACATTGAACCTTTAACACTGGAGACCATCAAAAGAATCATCATTAAGGAAAGACCGGATAGCATTTTATCTACGTTAGGCGGTCAGACCGGCCTGACACTTTCCATGCAGCTTGCCAAAGAAGGATTTCTAGAAAAACAAGGCGTCAAACTTCTGGGCGCGAATCCGGAAACGATCGATAAGGCTGAAGACCGGCAGATGTTTAAAGATACCATGGCAGCGATCGGCGAGCCTGTCATCCCTTCGTTGGTCGTGACGGATGTCCCCGCGGCCCTCACTTTTGCAGCAGAGATCTCCTATCCGGTCATCGTTCGTCCGGCCTTTACGCTGGGCGGAACAGGCGGGGGGATTGCCTATAATGAAACCGAGCTGCAGGAAATTGCGGCCAACGGTCTGAGGCTTTCACCGATTACCCAGGTCCTAATTGAAAAATGTATTTCCGGGTGGAAAGAGATCGAGTTTGAAGTGATGCGGGACCGGGCGGGCAACGTAATTACCGTCTGCAGTATGGAGAATTTTGATCCGGTCGGAGTGCATACCGGGGACAGCATCGTTATCGCGCCGGCTGTCACACTTTCGGACAAAGAATACCAAATGCTGCGTTCGGCTGCGCTGAATATCATTACAGCCCTGGAAGTGGAAGGCGGCTGCAACTGCCAGTTCGCGCTGCATCCGGACAGCTTTGACTATGCCGTGATTGAGGTGAATCCGAGGGTATCCCGTTCCTCAGCTCTGGCCTCCAAGGCGACCGGATATCCGATTGCTAAAGTCGCCGCGAAAATTGCGGTTGGATATACGCTCGATGAGATTAAAAACGCCGTTACAGGGAAGACCTATGCCTGTTTTGAACCGGCGCTGGATTATGTCGTGGTGAAACTGCCCAAGTGGCCGTTTGATAAATTTGTTTACGCAAAACGCACACTGGGTACGCAGATGAAAGCAACCGGTGAAGTGATGGCGATCGGCGTGAGCTTTGAGCAGGCCATTATGAAAGCGGTCAGGGGAGCGGAGATTTCCCTGGACAGCTTGAACCTGCCCAAACTCAAGAAACTGACGGATGCCGAGATTGAACAGCTGCTTACAGTGTGCAACGATGAACGGCTTTTTGTGATATTCGAAGCGCTGCAAAGGGACATTTCCTGCGAATTGATTCACGAGATCACCAAGATTGACCTCTGGTTCTTATACAAACTGGCTCACCTTACAGCTTTGGAGAAAGAGCTGGCCGTCGGACCTCTGACGCAGGAGCTGTACGAAGAAGCCAAGAAACTCGGGTACCCTGATAAAGTAATCGAACGGCTTTCAGGCAGCAGGATTGAACAGGGGATTGCGCAGGGGATCTATCAGAAACGCTGGGCTTCTTACAAAATGGTCGATACCTGCGCAGCCGAATTTGAGGCGGAGACCCCGTATTTTTACTCGACGTACGATGAAGCCAATGAGGCCGAGCAGTTTATTAAAGCCAGGAACAGCAGCAAGAAGACAATTATTGTCTTTGGCTCCGGCCCAATTCGAATCGGTCAGGGGATCGAGTTTGACTATGCTTCCGTACATTGTGTGTGGGCGTTGAAAAAAGCAGGCTATGAGGTCGTGATCGTCAATAATAACCCGGAGACCGTCTCGACCGATTTTGACACGGCCGACCGGCTGTATTTTGAACCGCTGACCAATGAGGACGTTTTGAATGTGATTCATACGGAGCAGCCTTATGGCGTCGTCGTAGCTTTTGGCGGACAGACGGCCATTAAGCTGACGAAGTTCTTGGAAGCCCAGGGGATACGGATTCTGGGCACACCGGCCGACAGCATCGATGCGGCCGAGGACAGGGAACGGTTTGACGCTTTGTTGGAACGACTCTCCATTAAACGGCCTCAGGGACATACCGTGATGAACACCGATGAAGCGCTGCAGGCGGCGAATAAGCTCGGCTATCCGGTCCTGATGCGCCCTTCCTATGTACTGGGCGGCCAGAATATGATTATTGCGTTTAGTGACCAGGATATCTGTGAATACATGGACATTATCCTGACTTACAATATCGAAAATCCCGTACTAATCGATAAATACCTGTCGGGTATTGAAATCGAAGTTGACGCGATCTGTGACGGTGAAGAGATTCTAATCCCTGGGATCATGGAGCATATTGAACGGGCCGGTATCCATTCCGGTGATTCGATTGCGGTCTATCCTGCCTGGAACTTAAGCGGGGAGCTGACGGAACGGGTCATCGACTATTCCAGAAAACTAGCCCTGGCCTTAAACACCCAGGGGCTGGTCAATATTCAGTATGTCGTTCATGCCGGAGAAATCTACGTCATTGAAGTGAATCCGCGTTCCTCAAGGACGATCCCGTATATCAGCAAAGTGACCGGCGTGCCGATGGTTGACCTCGCGACCCGGGCGATGCTTGGCGAAAAGCTGACCGATATGGGCTTCGGCACAGGGCTGTATAAAACCCCGCCTTATGTCGCGGTTAAGGTTCCGGTATTTTCGTTTGAAAAACTGATTGATGTCGATGTGCAGCTGGGTCCGGAGATGAAGTCGACGGGCGAGGTGCTGGGCATTGGCAAATCCCTCGCTGAGGCGCTTTATAAGGGACTGGTGGCTGCCGGGTACAAGATGGTGAAGCAGGGTGGCGTTTTAGTTACGGTTCGCAACAGCGATAAGCCGGAGATGGTTGATATCGCCAGGAAATACAGCGAGCTGGGCTTTAAGCTCTATGCGACCGGCGGAACGGCCAAAGTGCTGGAGCAGGCGGGTCTGCAGGTGATTCCGGTCAAGAAGATTCATGAATCAGAGCATGACAATATCCAAACGCTGCTGGAAAGTGGCAAGATCCATTATATTATCTCGACTTCCGCCAAAGGCAGGCTGCCCGGTCTGGACAGTGTCAAAATCCGCCGTAAAGCGGTCGAAACGGCGATTCCGTGTCTGACCTCACTGGATACAGCCAACGCCCTGGCCAACAGTCTGAAGAGCCGGTATTCCCAGAACAACACGGAGCTTGTGGACATCAACCATATGCGCAGCGAACGGCGTCGACTTACCTTTACGAAGATGCAGTCCTGCGGCAACGATTATATTTATTTCAACTGCTTCAATCAGCAGATTGTCAGTCCCGAATCCCTGAGTGTTTATTTATCCGACAGGCACTATGGTATCGGCGGGGACGGGATTGTGCTGATCTGTCCGTCCGACAAAGCTGATGCGAGGATGCAGATGTTCAATCTGGATGGCAGCGAGAGCAAAATGAGCGGCAATGCACTGACATGCATTGGGAAATATCTGTATGATAACGAGATCATCGTTAAGGAACGGATTTCGATTGAAACCTTGAGCGGAATTAAAAAACTGAAACTCTATATCCAAAACGGGAAAGTCAATTCGGTCTGCGTAGATATGGGGCCGGCGGAGCTGGAACCTCAGAAGATTCCGGTTGAATTGCCGGGAGAGGTTATCGTGAACCAGCCAGTTACGATTGCCGGTCGCGATTACCGCATCACCTGTGTCTCCATGGGGAATCCGCATAGTGTGCTTTTTGTGGAGAACCAGGAAAGCATTCAGATGGATACTGAAGGACCGGCCTTCGAATATTCTCCGTTATTTCCGGAAAGAGTCAATGTGGAATTTGTTACGATGATTGACCGAAATACCCTGAAAATGCGGGTCTGGGAACGCGGCAACGGCGAAACGCTTGCGGCCGGTACCAGCGCCTGCGCGGCTGTTGTCGCTGCAGTGTTGAACGGCTTCTGCCAAAAAGGAGAACATATTCTGGTGAAGCTAAAAGGCGGCGATTTGGTCGTCAAATATACGGATGAGACAGTCTATATGACAGGAAAACCGGAAAAGGTATTCGAAGGAAGCGTAGAGATTTAATTAACGATACAATATCAATTGTAATTGATATTGCAATATATTTTATTCCCCCATCATCCCGGTTTGGACGATCTTAGCATCGACCACGATTTCTACTTCCGCTGTGCTAAAAGCTTTCCGCCAGTCCGGTCCTAGCGTCTGCCATGCCGAGAGGTTAGTACGATGGAGTTTTTCTGTAAAACCAAGAAAATCTGAATTGTATTCCTTGGCCTTATCAACTGCTTGTATGGACAGATCCCGCAGCCTGTCTTCGATTACATTTTCAAGTGCTTTAATATCTTCTGCTTTTAGTCTTAATCCTGAATTATCAGCAATTGCACCTATAACTTTAATGTTTACACGGTAAGTGATTTTACCACCGGTTACCACCGATAGGATTTTACTTTTTGTAGTAGCAAAGTAATATGAGAATAGTATATTATCTTTTGTAACCACTAGCGGAATATGCCCATTGTTGATATTTTGCGTTATTAATAAATATCCCATAGTTTCCTCTTTATTCAACCAACCTATGAGTCTACCCCCTTGGAAAACAGCTAATCCCTCCATCAGATTTTGCTGTCCCAATCCCGGGACTTCCGGAGGAACGACATTGACCAGAGTCGCTACCGGATCCCTGTCAGGACTTTTTAACCCCTCCGCAAAATCAGTCAAAGTTACACCGTAGGAATAACCGGTGGCTAACGCTTTTTTCATACCTAATTCCTTCAATTCTTTAGAGAGCAGCTTATCGACTGCCGGTCCCGCTTGCAATACATCAAGAGCTTTTCCTTTTGTTATGATTATTAATGTTCTTGGACGGTTTTCCCAATATCGTATATTGGCCTCAGTAAATTCGCACATTTTTTCCTTGGCGGTCTTCTCACCAATGATATAAGCACTTATATGACCGTAATAAGGTGTACGAGATGAGTGGGCAGGAAAGGCTGAAATAGTCTCCTGCAGAGTCCTTCCGGTACCTACCAATAATGTTTCCTGACTACCTTTTCCGCTTGATTGATCTCCTTCTTTATCCTGGCCGAGCGGGTTTAAGATTGTTGCAGATATTGTCCACATGTCGCTGCCATTTTCGTTTGTATAGTCAATTCCCATGAGGGTGACAACGGCAAGGCTTTCAACTTCCTTACTGCTCCAACAGCCGGTGCTTATAGCAGACTGTAAAATAATTAGTATGGATAGGCCTAAAATTCGGTATTTTTTTTTCACCGGCTAACTCTCCTTTGCTTTTTTCTGATTACGGCTACGAACAAAAGAATCAAAGGCAACACCAGTTCGAAAATGGATCCTAAATACGGCCAGTACAATTCAAGAAACTGACGGAATTCTGCTGTGTTACGAAACAGAAAAGTTGCCGCTGGGAGGTAGATAAGCGCCATTGGGTAAATAACCGGTTTATAGCTTTTCAGACCCAGGGTTTTGGCTGTTGAAAAACACGTTAAATAATAGAAAATTGCAATTTTAATGATCATTCCGATCATCCAAAGGAGCAGGATTAACCCTTCTACTCGCTGAAGGTAACTACCAAACTCTATATATTTGCTGAGATACCAAAAAGGAAACAACAAATCCCCAGAGAGGTTTGATCCAAATATCATTAAGGTGAACATCATACCTGCTGAGAGAAAAATAGCCACTGTCAATAAGGCAAAAGCACCTTTGCGCTTTATTTCCTCAGGCTTGTTGACCATGGGAAGCAGGATAGCCAATACAATAATCTCACCATACACGAATATGGAGGGGATAGACCCCCAAATCACAGGTTTGATCCCACCTTCAAGAAAAGGCAGCAGCTTTCCTAGTTTCACCGCGGGTAATACGGATACAAATAGAATAAGTAAAGAAATCATGAATAAGGGAAATACGAATTGAGCTGCACGGGCAATGACTTCAATCCCTTTCAATACTGCATAAGCCCCGATGAGGACAAGGATGGCATTAAGAGCTATTGCCGGGGTTTGTGGCATAAAGCAGACTGTCAGGAATTCGGAAAACTCACATACGGATAGAATGTTAACCAAAAGGAAAAATAATATATAGGCTCCGCCTACAACCTTGCCTAAGGCTTTGCCCAGGATGATTTCTGCATATTCAGGCAAAGTATTGTTTGGAAACCGTTTACCCAATTTCCAAACAATCCATAAGCAAAAAAAACTGGGAAGTGAGGCTAAAGCAATCGCTATCCAGGCGGATTGTTTCGCTTTTTCAGCCGTCAGCCCGGGCATAAGCAGAAGTCCTGAAATCATGATGATGATGTACAGCAGCACAGCAATCTGCCTACTTGAAAGCTTTTCCGTATTTATGGCGTTTGCCCTCCCTTATCCGGTTTTAGCGGACCTTGATCAGGGTCCTGCCTGACCGGCTCATTGCTGACGGACATCCATGGCCGCCTGAGCATAGCCCACCAGGGCGCACGTACCATGGTGTCCTTTAAGTCACCCGGGCTTAAGGGGGCAATAGGTGATAAGTAGGGGATACCGAAAGAACGTAAGCTGCAGAGATGGAATAGAATAACCATTAGACCGGAGATGATTCCCACTCCGCCGAAAAAACCTGCAAGGATAATCAAAACAAACCGCAAAATTCTCAGCGCAGTACCTGCAGCGTAGTTTGGGATCGTGAATGAAGCGATAGCTGTAGTCGCCACAACAATGACCGAGATTGGTGAGACAAGGCCCGCGTTCACTGCCGCCTGCCCAATAACCAAACCACCAACAGTACTGATAGCTTGACCAATCGTCTTGGGCAGGCGTACTCCGGCTTCGCGCAAGAGTTCAAAGGCGAATTCAATCATCAGAATTTCTAAAACGATTGGCAGAGGCAAGCCTTGCCGGGCGCCTGCAACAGTACTTATTAAGGCTGTTGGCAGCAACTCCTGGTGGAATGAGAAAGCTGCCACGGTTAAGGCCGGCAGTAGTAACGCAATGTTCAAGGCAACAAAGCGCAAAAGCCGGACTGAAGTGGCGAATACCGCGTTATTGTAATAATCCTCGGCAGCCTGGAGCAGAGAAATAAACGTTACCGGAACAATCAGGGGCATTGGTGAGTTATCCACTAAGATAACAACCCGTCCTTCCAATAAGGAAGCCGCTGCTTTGTCCGGCCGCTCGGTGTACTGTACAAGGGGGAATAAAGAGAAAGCCTCATCCATAATTAATTCTTCAATCTGGTTGCTGCTGAGCACACTATCAATATTAATCCTGCCAATCCGCTGCTTGACCTCTTGCACAACTTTATCATTGGCGATCCCTTTGATGTAACATACTGCCAGTTTGGTCTTCGTCAACAGTCCTGTCTCGAAAGTTTCCGCTTTGAGACGGCTGGTTTTTATTCGGCGCCGGATTAAACTCATGTTTGTGTTGAGGGCTTCCACAAATCCGTCTTTTGGTCCCCTCACCCCAGGTTCGCTGTCAGGCTCGTCGATTGCTCTACCCTCTACACCCCGTACACCGGCAATAATCGCAGTAGACGATCCGTCCAGAATCAGGACGGTATTGCCTTCTAAAACTTTTTGGACGAGTTCAATTAAATCAGTCGTCGTACTGGTTTCGTCCAAATTGATTAAACGTTCTTGAATGACTTGCTGTGCATTGGCCTTGGACAGATGCACAGATGACGGTAAATTAGCCGTTTCCTGCATGATACTCTTCAATAAGTGATCATTCACCATTTCATGGTTGGTTAATCCGGCTACATAAATAATAAAAGCACGTAGAGGTGTATCGGCATTAATGGAAAATTCGCGGAAGAGAATATCAAAACATTGGTCGAAAACTTGCCGTAAAGTCTGTAAATTATCATCATAATCTGCAGAGAGGGGCCGCTTTTCTACAGGTTGTCGGGAAGTTGTCTTGCCAGAGCCTTTTTTGCCGCTAAAGCCTAAAGCGCTCTTCAACAGTTTTTTAAACATACTACCCTCAAATATTTTGCATTTCTACCTAAGTATTAATTAATATTTTTACTATAATTACCTTTCCGAATATTTTTATACCGTACCACTTAGATTCTAACTGAATATATCCGTAGCCTTTAGGGCGTATGTATTTGTATGCATTTTTTGCGCTGCTTGTTTGGATTACGGACGGTTTTAATATATTGAACATGGCTTTCCATATAACGAGTTTGTTAAGGTCGTCTCGACTCGAGATTCTTTCTAAAAGTACGTTTTCTTGTCTGTCGGCATCGGTGTCCATAATATTGCGTCCTGATACACCAAAGATCTCAAAATATAGGTCGTGATTTTCAAATTCATTCCTTTGTGAACTGTATTTAGGAATACAATTTTTTAGTATTATCATGGTAGTAGTTGTATTCTAACGATGCTAAATTGCCTAAACTGCATGAATATTCCCGCCTTACGATATGTAATTATGCAAACATCTTGTTTATCTTACATTAACTATAATGGTATTGGGTGGGTTGCTCTCCTTAATCCATTAATTAAAGACAGCAGAGGATCAAAGACATGAAAGGAAAAAAGAGAGATCTAGAGTTTTACTATTTATTTTTTTTATCCATAACAGCCATTGCAGCAATTATTTATAGCGTTTTTTGGACGGGCCAGGCTGTGGATTACAAGGCACTGATCCAACAAAACATTCCCAGTGTCACCTCGGTTGAAAAAATCATTGGTACAAAACCCGCTTACATGGTGGAAGCATCAGGAGGACGTTACTATGCCGTTTGTGATTCGGCTGTGGGGTATCAGTCCAGAATTGAAATGATGAGTATCATTGATGAAAAAGGTTTGGTGGAAAAAGTACTGGTCACAAAGCAGGGTGAGACTCCGATTTTTTTTGAAAGGCTCTACAAACAAAAATATTTCGATAGTTTTAACGGTCTTTCGCTGAAGGAACCTATTTATCTGGGAGGGGCTTCCGGTTATACCGGATACCTGGCCGACAGCAAAACAGCCAACTACGTCGACCGGATAAGCGGTTCAACTGTTTCTTCGCATGCGGTGGCTGAAGCTGTAAATAGTGGAAACTTGTACCTTTCCAGGCAGATCTTTAACACATCATGGGCAAATCCTTATGATCTGTTCCAAGTTACTTGGAAGGACTTAGCGATGATCGTGATGTACCTCATCGCACTTGCAGGAGTCTATATCAAGAAATTGGTTCGTATACGGACCTGGATACTACTGGTAAGCATTGGGGTACTGGGATTTATGATCAACCAATTTGTTACCGCCAACTTGTTGTTTTCCCTGATCCAATTACAAATTCCGGGAATAACAAACCTTAAATGGTATGTGCTGATGGCCGGGTCATTGGGATTTATTGTTTTCTTGGGGAAAAATCTATACTGTGCCTGGATTTGTCCTTTTGGAGCAGTGCAGGAATCTCTTAACAAAATAGCAGGCTTCAAACCACTGGGAATATCGCAGACAGTGATAAAAAAACTTAAGCTCGTTCCACCAACCATCCTGTGGGTTGCCTTTATACTCGGAACCTGTTTAGGGAACTATGGGACGCTGGATTACCAGCCTTTTGGTGCACTTTTCCTGTTAAAAGCCACGTGGGTGATATGGCTGATGCTGCCTGTTTTCTTATTTATGAGTTTATTTTTCAATCGATTTTATTGCCAATTTTTCTGTCCGGTCGGTTTTGTATATAATCTCATTAATCGCTGGCGAAATAAGGGGGTAAGAACATGGAAACAAATATGGAACCGATGGAAGAACAAAAAAGAGGAAGAGCAAAAGACCTGCTCTTTACAATTTTGATTCTTTTTCTTGCTTCAGCCCATATTTTTGTGATGCTTCAATCGGTAGGAATACTCAGGGCGGATCGCTGATTTTTCAGATTAGGGCAATCAATAACAAGCAGAGAATAATGATGGAGGAATGTAGAAATGAAGCATTTCGAGCTTGGAGAGTATAAAGGATTAAACCTCAAGTGTTTTGATACATCGGTTAAAGAGCATGAAATTAATAATGCTATGGATTATTTAGTAAACTTCTCGCAAGAAAGCGAAATTAATAAAAATAATGAGCCAATTGAATTAGGGGACTATGTACTCGTCGATATTGTTGGAGTGGAAAAGAATATATCAGTACCGGTGCTAAATGAGTGCGATTACCAGTTCAGGGTAGGCGACGATGGGCTGATATGTGAATTAAATGAAAACATACTGGGGAAGAAGTCGGGAGACAAAGTCATTTTTGATACCATAATAAAACCTATTTCTATTGATTCTCAAAAATATTGGGGACGTGAGATCACGTTTAACATTGATATCAAAAGGGTGTTTATAATTGAAAAGCCGGAACTGACGGAAGACATTATTCAGGAAATTGATCCAAGTCTGAAAACGCTACAGGACTTGAAGCAGAAACTGACTGAGAAAATCTTTGATGAAAAAAGGGCCAAAAAATGGGAAGCCAATATTAATATCGTATTTCAGGCGCTGATTGAGAAGAGTAAATATGAATTTGAAGAAGAAAGTCTAAATCAAGCAGCGGAAGATTTGTACAAGAAATTTGCCGAAGAACTCAAAAAAGCCGAAGGTATGGAACTGATCGTTTATTTAATTGGCAGGAAGATGTCGGCTGATGAATTATTGGAGGAATGTAAGGAAGAAGCGGCTAAGAGAATGATCAGGAATCGGATTTTAGACGCAGTGATTGAGACGGAAAAAATTGGACTTACAGCAGAAGAGCGCGGATATCTCGAAGATCGGTTGAGAAAAGATCAGGAAAGTGGGCAATCGTCTGAAATGTTTACTGACATCCATTTTGTGGAGACCCAGTATTTACGAAGAAAAGCAATGGATTTTTTGCTGAATGTTAATATGGTAAATTAAGAGATTCAGGACAAGAATACTATGCAATCCATATTTTTACGATTATTTCAACCTATTTTGTCAAAAAATCTGGACAAAGACCAAAAGTACTAATCTAGTTAACCCCATGGATTTTATTTCATGGGGTTTGTCTTTGTGCGACCATTTTCATGCCTTTCTGTAAACTGCAAATTTATTCATATTTACTTTGTGAACTGTATTTAGAAATACAATTTTCTTAGTATTATCATGGCAAGAATTGTATTCTAACAATGCTGAACTGCCTAAACTGCATGAATATCCCCACCTTACGATGTGTAATTATGCAAACATCTTATTTATCTTACATTTATTATAATAAATTCAGTCCAATTTATTATTTAATCTATAAGGAGGAGATCATACAAGTGGGGAACAACATTAACAGAAGGGACTTTTTTAAAGGCTCGCTACTTGGTGCAGCCGCGATAGCAGCAGCTTCCGCCAGTGTAGTAAAAGAAACAGTCAGTCCCATGGTAGCCACTGCCGCCGATATTGTGGCACCGGTTCAGGAAATTTCGGAATTTCCTTATATGGTGACTGAAAATTACAGGCGCTTTCCGTCAGATAAGCAGTTCTATCTAAGAGCGTTTGATCCTGAAGAGAACAAGAATCCTGTTAAATTTGTCATCGATGATGTTTCCAAGATTACCGGCAAGAAAGATTCGGGGAAAGACTTACCCCTGCTTAACGCCGAAAAAGCGGGAATCAAAGGCCGTGGAGCAACACTTACTGAAACAGCTCTTAGTTTTTATCAAGTGCATTACGTTCCTAACCCTCTCGAAAAGAGAGAGGGCTGGACTTTACTGGAACAAGCTTTATCTACCGCAGGCTGGTCGGTAGAACTGGATTATACCGGTTTTACTGCAATAGCTTCTGGCCCGGCTGGGATAATCCAACATTATCCCATCAATCCGGAGACCAATGAAATGGGCAAACAACCTGTATTTATCCAGGGATTGTTCAGTTGGGACAATTCATCGGTAGATGCCATGCGGCAGCAAGGCCAGCCATGGAAATTTAACTCCGAGGAAGAAGCTAGTAAAATTGTAAAAAAAGCATCCAAATTCCTCGGAGCGTCTCTCGTCGGAATCGCACCCTATGAGGAACGTTGGACCTATTCCAATTGGGCGAGGCCGAAATCTAAGCCCTTTACGTTTCCAGATGGCAGAACCCAATACTTGCCTTGGGATGTGCAAAAGTTTGCCTCGAGTCAGGGAGCAGAAGTTTATGGAAATGTTTGTTTTGACGCCGATTTTGAAAAATATGGAGGCTTTAAGCCGAAAAGTGTCATAGTAATTGCTATAGAGAAGGATTTTGAAGCAAGTCTTACCACTCCGTCAGTTATTGAAGATGCAAGCACGGGATTAGGTTACTCACACATGGGAGAAGTAGCCTATAAGATAGCTACATTCTTGAGGTTCCTTGGCTACTACGCTATCCCGTCAGGAAACGATACAGGTTTGAGTGTTCCGATGGCCGTCCAGGCTGGACTGGGAGAAGCAGGAAGGAACGGGCTCCTGATTACCCAGAAGTATGGTCCCAGGGTACGTATTGCCAAAATATATACTGATCTGGAAATCGCTCCTGATAAGCCGGTCAAGTTCGGGGTACGCGAATTTTGCCGCCTGTGCAAAAAATGTGCGGATGCTTGTCCCGGGCAGGCCATCTCCCATGAGAAAGAAGCCAAAGTCCTGCAACCGGAGGATTGTGGGGTATCCGAGAATCCATATACCGACAAATGGCATGTTGATGCTGTTAGGTGCGCTTCTTTCTGGGCTAATAATTGTACCTCCTGTTCAACCTGCGTAGGGGTATGCTCATGGAATAAGCTCAAAACATGGAACCACGATGTCGCCAGAATTGCAACTCAAATTCCATTGGTCCAGGATGCAGCCCGTAAGTTTGATGAATGGTTCGGCTACGGCGGACCGGTAAATGCAGACGAAAGAGTTTCATCGGGCTATATTACAAACAAGGTAAGAGACTTCTGGAATAATCCGGAGCCTATTCGATAATCATCTTTTGCTATCAAGTTTACCCATCGCTGATTGTCTGAGCCGAGGCTTTGAAAGGAGAAAAATTGTGAAAATTTTTGATGTGTTGATTTGGATGAGTTTGGGTGTAATATTACTACTTATTCAATACGGTATTTGGTGGTATTTGAAGGGCAAGGGAAAAGCTACCATACCCCTGCAGCTCTGTGGATTTCTTGCGAACTTTTTTCTGGTGTTTGCAATGGCTTGGGGATATTCCAGCTTTAAGGAACATGAATACCAAGCTATAGCCATGGGATTTATTTTCTTTGGAGGCACTGCCCTTATTCCTGCAATTATTACCTATAGGTTGGCTAACCTTAAAGCAAAGGCAACAAATAAGAAATCCGATACTATTGCACCTTAACAACATTGTAATAGTTTTGGGTTCGAATTGAACCAGATAGTATTTTCAGCTACTATCTGGTTCATCTTCGTAATATTCATAAATAGCTAAAGAGGATGACAACTGTGAATCCAAATAGAAATTATTAGGAGGAATGATAGAATGAGACAGTTCGAACTTGGACAATATAAAGACTTAAACGTCAAGCGTTTTGATACGTCAGCTGGAGAGAACGACATAAACCGAGCCATAGATTATATCTTAAATTCTTTTGACGAAATTGAAGAAGAAAAAAGAAATGAACCGATTGAAAAGGGTGATTACGTAATAATAGATATTGAAGCTATGGAAAAGGGAACATCTGTACCGGTTATAAGAGATTTTGGTTCAAAATTTAGAGTAGGCAGTGATGATGTATTACAGGAAATTACCACCAACCTTCTGGGAAAGAAGATGGGTGACACTGTAAATTTTGAGACGGTTATTCAGCCCGATGCCTTTGAATTTCAGCGTTTGTGGGGATGCATGATTACTTTTTCCATTAAAATTAAAAGCGTTCTTATTGAAAAGAAACCTGAACTGACTAAAGAATTTATTCAGAGAATAGAACCTAATGTAAGAAACTTGGAATACTTTGAAAAAATGTTGACAGAGAGGATCACCCAGGAAAAAAAGGTTAAGGAACGGGAGGCAAATCTTAATCTGGTGTTTCAAGCTCTAATTGAACGGTGCAAATATGAATTTGATGAGGAAAAATTAGATTTGGCGGCAGAAGATTTGTACAAGAAATTTACGGAAGAACTCAAAAATGTTGACAATATGGAACTAATGACTTATTTGATCCATAGAGGAATAACGGCTGACGAACTGCTGGCCGAATGTAAGGACGAAGCAGCCAGGAGAGTTATCAGAGAGCGTATTATCGATGCTGTGATTGAAAAAGAAGGTATTAGTCTGACAGCAGATGAAATCAGTTATCTAGAGGAACGAATAATCGATAAAGAGAACAATGGGCAGATTCCTGTGCAGTTTGATGACATCAATCTCTTACAGACGCAGTATCTGCGCCAAAAAGCAAGGGACTTTTTGCTTGATAATAATTTGAAACGTGAAATTTTTTAAGGTCCGCAAAATAATCTATGGCAATCTCTAAATTTCAAAATGTCCATTTTTAAGTAAAACTTGTCGGTAAAGCGGTTTTACCTTGAATCATTTCACGATCTAATTTATAATGATTTTGATTTAATAACCATGATATTGGAGTACCCTTTCAATTTCTTTGACTGGTTTTTCACATGAACAGTGATAACATCCTATTTTTGGTTGATTTGTATGACATCTTATTTTACCGAAAAACCAATGTTCACGGGATTTAGTTGTTACCTTTTTGTGTTTGACCGTTTTCTTATCGCACTGTTTTTTTCTTCATAACTTTTATGATTGGGTAAGGCGTGTTTTTCTTGAAATTTAAGCCTTTGGCTTTTTCACTTTAAAGGAGGTTATTGGGGTGGCTAAGGATGATGATACTTTGTCTCATCTTTCAAATTATCCCTGGCTCAATACAAGGAGGAGAATTATTGACTATATAAAAAAATTCAATCAACGCATGGTAGTCAAAAAGGGACAAGTATTTTTAGAATATGGAGAAGAATTGACAAACGTCTACTGTTTGGAAGATGGTTTGCTGGGAATTCGTTCTTTAGGTTTGAACGGCAAGCAAAGAACTCTTGGAATCTTAAGACCCGGGGGGATTTACGGCATTATCGATGTCGTTATGGGCTTTGAAAGCCCTCAATATGAAGTAAATGCTTATCAAGACACCACCTTATTTTATATCTCTAAAAAACAAACTCTGGAAGGTATAATATGTGATCCAATGTTAGCATTTGCTTATATGGAATGCTTGTGTGACATTATAGCTGTTTTAAATGACAGCGTAGAAAGTTCATCTTTCTATAGCCCAAAACAACAGTTATTATTATTTTTGCGCAATCTCTGTAAACTAAATCACATAGAAGATTACGGTTGGTACCGAGCTCAATACAGTTTTTCACATCAGGAAATCGCCGATATTATTGGTTCAACCCGCGAAAATGTAACAATGCATTTAAACAATCTCAAAAAAAGTGGATTAATCAAAATAACTCGTCGTCAGATATATTTTTGCAAAGACTTTGAGACTCGGATTCAATCGGAATTTCGTCATTATGGACTTAGGAACTGCTGATTTTAACTGATTTTGTCAAAGAATCTGGACAAAAAGCAAAAGTACTAATCTAGTAAACCCCATGATTTTATTTCATGGGGTTGTCTTTGTGTGCCCGACATGGGTACAACCTAACTACTCCATAATATTGTGTCCTGATACACCAAAGATCTCAAAATACAAGTCGTGATTTAAATTCATTCATATTTACTTTGTGAATTGTATTTAAAAATACAATTTTCTTAGTATTATCATGGTAAGAATTGCATCCTAACAATGCTGAACTGCCTAAACTGCATGAATATTCCTACCTTACGATGTGTAGTTATGCATACAGCTTGTTTATCTTGCATCAACTATAATAAATTTACCAAATATATTATTTATTCTATAAGGAGGAGATTGTACAAGTGGGGAACAACATTAACAGAAGGCTCGCTGCTTGGTGCAGCTGCGGTAGCAGCAGCTTCCGCCAGTGTAATGAAGGAAACAGTCAGCCCCATGGTGGCCACAGCCGCCGATATTGTGGCACCAGTTAAGGAGATTTCAGAAGTAGAAGGTATAAGTACAATTATATTAGTCATTATACTTTTTTAAATGGAGGAAAAAATTATATGGGAAAAAACATTAATAGACGAGGTTTCTTCAAAGCCTCATTGTTAGGTGCCGCTGCAGCTGCCGTAGCTTCGGCTACGGTTGCACAGGAAACAATGAGTCCCTTGGTTGCAGAAGCGGCTAACATTGTAGCACCTGTCAAAGAACTTTCCGAATTTCCTTATCAGGTTACGGATCAGTATCGGCGTTTTCCGGGCAATAAAATTTACTGGATGCGAATTTTCGATACTGAAGATAACAAGACGCCAATCAAATTTCTGAAGGATGACGTTTCCGAAATTACTGGTAAAAAAGATACAGGGAAGGACCTTCCCTTAATCAACGCAGAGTACCTCGGGATAAAGGGCAGAAGGGCAACATTATCTGAGACAGGCATTTCGTATTGGACTCAAAATGGCGGTTTCCTCGAGGGTCACCGTTCTAATCTAGTGGGTTGGACCCGACTGGAGGAAGCTTTGTCAGAGGGGGGCTGGTCGATAGAACTGGATTATAACGGATTAACATCGCCCGGAAACGGTCCAGGCGGATTAAATTGCCAATACCCTATTGATCCTAAAACCAACGAAAAGGCTAAAGAACCCGTATGGGTTCCAGGATTATTTAATTGGGACAATTCCGTGGCGGCAATGAGACGTCAGATGGGACAGCAATATAAATTTCAATCAACGGAAGAAGCAAGTAAAGTTGTTAAAAAAGCTACTCGTTTTTACGGAGCAAGCCTGGTTGGGATTGCACCCTATGACGACCGTTGGACCTATTCCAACTGGGCGAGGACAAGATACCAAGCGACCAAAGATGTGAACGGCGTAACTTCCTATTCTTCCTTTAACGTTCAAAAATTCATGACGAACAAGGAAGTAGAAGTATACGGACTTGATGTTTTTGAGGCCGATTGGGAAAAATACGCCGGCTTCACGCCAAAAAATGTGATTATATTTGCGATAGAGATGGATTACGAAGCTGCCCGTACATCTCCTTCACTTATTTCAGATGCCGCCGTAGGCAAGGGATACTCACGGATGGGAGAAATTGCTTACAAGGTCGCCACATTCATTAGAAATCTTGGGTATAATGCCATTCCTTCGGGAAATGATACCGGACTGAGTGTTCCTATTGCAGTCCAAGCGGGTCTAGGAGAAGCAGCAAGACACGGAATGCTGATCACCCAAAAATACGGACCCCGGTTACGTCTGGCTAAAGTATATACTGATTTAGATCTTACACCTGACAAGCCGATCAGTATCGGGGTTCGCGAGTTTTGCCGCCTTTGCAAAAAGTGTGCAGATGCTTGTCCAAGTCAAGCTATTTCTCATGAGAAAGAAGCACGTATTCAGACACCTGAGGAATCCGGTGATTCAATCGCTGCCTATACGGAAAAATGGCAAGTTGACCCTGGACGCTGTCTTTCCTGGATGGGATATAACGCGGGCTGTTCAAACTGTATTGCGGTATGTTCGTGGAATAAGATCAAGCAATGGAACCACGATGTAGCTAGAATTGCTACCCAAATTCCTTTGGTTCAAGATGCGGCGCGCAAGTTTGATGAATGGTTCGGCTACGGTGGCCCTGTGAACGCGGAAGAAAGAATCGAGAGCGGCTATTGCACGAACTTGGTAAAGGATTTCTGGAATAATCTTGATCCAATAAACTAAGGAGAGAAAAATTATGAAAATTTATGATGTGTTGGTTTGGATGAGTTTTGGTGTCATATTATTACTTATTCAATATGGTATTTGGTGGTATTTAAAAGGTAAGGGAAAAGCTACCATACCCCTACAGCTCTGTGGATTTCTTGCGAATTTTTTCCTAGTGTTTGCAATGGCCTGGGGATATTCTAGCTTTAAGGAGCATGAATACCAAGCCATAGCCATGGGATTTATTTTCTTTGGCGGCACTGCCCTTATTCCTGCAATCATTACCTATAGGCTGGCTAACCGCAGAGCAAAGGTAAAAAAAGAAAAAGCAGATGCTATTTCAGCTTAGAGATAAAGGTACGTTAAATCAAAGATAGAATTATCAATGTGTACAAATATTTAATGCAGACAAGAAAGCCACTTAATACTTCAATGGCATTAAGTGGCTTTTCTCAGTTTGGGTAACCATGATTAGAAGGCGTATATTTTGCAAATTGTAAAGCATTTAATAGGTACAATATTTTAGAAGAAGTATAATCATATCGGTTATTATATTTTTTAAAAGGGAGGAAAAATTGCATGGGAAATAACATTAACAGACGAGGCTTTTTGAAAGCCTCATTGCTAGGTGCCGCTGCAGCTGCAGTAGCCTCAGCTACGGTGGCAAAGGAAACATTTAGTCCCTTAGTAGCGGAAGCGGCAGACATTGTGGCGCCGGTTCAGGAATTGTCGGAATTTCCTTATAAGGTGACTGAAAATTACAAGCGTTTTCCGGCAGATAAAAATCTTTATCTGAGAGTTTATGAGCCGGAAGAGAACAAGAAGCCTGTTAAATTTGTCATCGACGATGTTTCCAAGATCTCCGGCAAGAAAGATACGGGGAAAGACTTACCCCTGCTGAACGCCGAAAAACTGGGAATCAAGGGCCGTCCGGCAACACTTGTTGAAACAGGTCTTAGTTATTATGCCAGGTATTACGGACCTGATTCCCCCATAAATGAAGATGGTTGGACTTTACTGGATCAAGCTTTTGCTGCCGCAGGATTTTTTTTGGAAAAGGATGCTAGCGGATTTACTGCAATAGGTTGTGGCCCGAGTGGTATCATTCAGAGATATCCCATAGATCCGGCAACTAATGAGTCCTCTAAGCAGCCGGTATTTGTTCCGGGATTATACACTTGGGACAGTTCATCGGCATTAGCCCTGCAGAAGCAAGGGAAGAACTGGAAGTTTAAATCCCCGGAAGAAGCCAGTAAAATCTTCAAAAAAGCATCAAAATTACTCGGAGCGGATCTCGTCGGAATTGCACCTTATGACGAACGCTGGACTTATTCCCAATGGGCAAGGCCGAGACAAAAGGCCTTTACTCTTCCGGGTGGCAGAACGGCATATTTGCCATATAATAAGACAAAGTTTCTCGCGACTAAGGAAGCAGAAGTTTACGGAAATGATATTTTTGAGGCCGACTTTGTAAAATATGCAGGCTTTAAGCCAAAAAGTATCATAACATTTGCTGTAGAGATGGATTATGAATCAACCCTTGCCAGTCCGTCAGCTATTGCTGATGCAAGTACGGGTTTAGGTTACTCAAACATGGCAGAAGTGGCTTATAAAATAGCGGCCTTCCTGAGAAATCTTGGTTACGGCGCTATTCCTTCAGGAAACGATACAAGTTTGACGGTTCCGATTGCTGTCCAGGCCGGACTGGGAGAGGTAGGTAGAAACGGACTCCTGATTACCCAGAAGTATGGTCCCAGGGTACGTATTGCCAAAGTCTATACTGATCTGGAAATTGCTCCTGACAAGCCGGTCAAGTTCGGAGTGCGTGAATTTTGCCGTCTGTGTAAAAAGTGCGCGGATGCTTGTCCCGGACAGGCCATTTCCCATGAGAAAGAAGCCAGAGTCATACAACCGGAGGATTGCGGTCCATCCGAGAATCCGTATGTTGAAAAATGGCATGTTGATGCTGCCCGGTGTAACTCTTTCTGGGGCCTTAACTGTACCAGCTGCTCAAACTGCGTAGCGGTATGCTCGTGGAATAAGCTCAAGACATGGAACCACGATGTCGCCAGAATCGCAACTCAAGTGCCAGTGGTACAGAATGCGGCCCGTAAGTTTGATGAATGGTTCGGTTACGGTGGGCCGGTGGATCCTGACGAAAGAATTTCATCGGGCTATGTCACAAACAAGGTAAGAGACTTCTGGAATAACCCGGATCTTATTAAATAATCGTCTTTTGTTATTAGTCAATATCCATCATTCAATGTCTGAAAACAAGGCTTTGAAAAGGAGAGAAAAATTATGAAAATTTATGATTTGTTGATTTGGATGAGTTTTGGTGTAATATTATTGCTTATTCAATACGGTATTTGGTGGTATTTAAAGGGCAAGGGAAAAGCTACCATACCCCTGCAGCTCTGTGGATTTCTTGCGAACTTTTTCCTGGTGTTTTCAATGGCCTGGGGGTATCAAAGCTTTAAGGAGCATGAATACCAAGCCATAGCCATGGGATTTATATTCTTTGGCGGCACTGCCCTTATTCCTGCCATCATTACCTATAGGCTGGCTAACCGTGGGGCAAAGGCAAAAAAAGAAAAAGCAGATGCTATTTCAGCTTAGAAGCATACAAAAAGGTACGTTAAATCAAAGATAAACACAAATGACCATTGAGGTTAAAATAATCTACGACAAACAAGAAAGCCACTTGATATCTTCAAGGGTATTAAGTGGCTTGCTTCCTTGACTCATTAATCTAAAGGACAGCAGGGGATAAAAAATGAAAGGGAAAAAGAGAAATCTAGAGTTTTATTATTTGTTTTTTTTATCCATAACAGCCATTGCAGCAATTATTTATAGCGTTTTTTGGGCGGACCAGGCTGTGGATTACAAGGCACTGATCCAAGAAAACATTTCAGGTGTCACGTCGATCGAGAAAATCATTGGAACGAAACCCGCTTATAAAGTGGAAGCGGCGGGAGGATGTTACTATGCGGTTTGTGATTCAGCGATGGGGTATCAGTCAAAAGTTGAAACCATGAGTATCATCGATGAAAAAGGTATGGTGGAAAAAGTACTGGTCACAAAGCAAGGCGAGACTCCGGATTTTTTTGAAAGGCTGTATAAGCAAGATTACTTTAATAGCTTTAATGGTCTTTCTGTTAAGGAACCGATTTATCTGGGAGGGGCTTCCGGTTATTCTGGCTACTTGGCCGGTAATCAGACAACCAACTACATCGATCGGATAAGCGGTTCAACCGTTTCTTCGCATGCGGTGGCTGAAGCTGTTAACGGGGGGAACTTATACCTTTCCAGGCAGATCTTTAACACAGCATGGACTAATCCATATGATGTGTTCCAACTTACCTGGAAGGAATTAGCGATGATTGTGATGTACCTCATCGCGCTAGCAGGAGTTTATGTCAAAAAATTGGTCCGTATAAGGATCTGGGTTCTACTGGTGAGCATCGGTGTATTGGGACTTCTCATCAACCAATTTGCAACGGCCAATTTGTTGTTTTCCCTGATCCATTTGCAAATTCCCGGGATAACCAACATTAAATGGTATGTGCTTATAGCCGGGTCATTGGGATTTATCATTTTCTTAGGGAAAAATCTATACTGTGCCTGGATTTGCCCTTTTGGGGCCGCACAGGAGTTTCTTAACAAAGTAGCAGGTTTCAAACCACTGGGAATATCGCAGCCAGTGATAAAAAAACTTAAGTTAGTTCCATCGACTATTCTGTGGGTTGCCCTCATACTTGGGACCTGTTTAGGAAACTACGGGACACTGGATTACCAGCCTTTTGGTGCACTTTTCCTGTTAAAAGCCACGTGGGTGATATGGCTGATGCTGCCTGTTTTCTTATTTATGAGTTTATTTTTCAATCGATTTTATTGCCAATTTTTCTGTCCGGTCGGTTTTATATATAATCTCATTAATCGCTGGCGAAATAAGGGGGTAAGAACATGGAAACAAATATGGAACCGATGGAAGAACAAAAAAGAGGAAGGGTAAAAGACCTGCTCTTTACAATTTTGATTCTTTTTCTTGCTTCAGCCCATATTTTTGTGATGCTTCAATCGGTAGGAATACTCGGGGCGAATCACAATGATATAACTCAAACAAATATAAATCATTTTTTACCCAGTGATCTTACGACCAATGTGAATTCTTTAGATTAGGGCAGTTAATAACAAGCAGAGAATAATGACGGAGGAATGTAGAAATGAAGCATTTCGAGTTGGGACAATATAAAGGATTAAACCTCAAGTTTTTTGATACATCTGTTAAAGAGCATGAAATAGACGAGGCAATGAACCATTTAATAAATTCTTTGGAAAAAATTGAAATAGAAAAAAATGAAAGTATTGAAATAGGAGATTATGTTATAATAAATATGGAAGGGGTGGAGGAAAATACATCTGTTCCGGTAGTACGAGAATACGATTACCAGTTCAGAGTAGGCGACGATGCGCTGATACCGAAATTGACCTCAAACCTACTTGGGAAGAAGACGGGAGACCTAGTAATCTTCAAAAAGACGATACAATCGGATATTCTTCAATCTCAACATTTATTGGGACGTGAACTTATATTTAACATTAAAATCACACGTGTATTTCGAATTGAAAAGCCGGAACTGACGGAAGACATTATTCAGGAAATTGATCCAAGTCTGAAAACGCTTCAGGACTTAAAGCAGAAACTGACTGAGAAAATCTTTGAGGAAAAAAAGTCCAAAGAATGGGAAGGCAATCTTAATATTGTGTTTCAGGCCATCATCGCGCAGAGTAAATATGAATTTGGAGAAGAAAATCTTAATCAAGCAGCGGAAGATTTGTACAATAAATTTGCCAAGGAAATCAAGAATGTCGACGGGATCGAACTCATCAATTATTTGATGGGTAGAAAGATAACAGCTGACGAATTATTGGAGGAATGTAAGGAAGAAGCAGCTAAGAGAATGATCAGGGATCGGATTTTAGATGCAGTGATTGAGGCGGAAGAAATTGGACTTACAGCAGAAGAGCGCGGATATCTCGGAGGTCGTCTGAGAAAAGACCAGGAAAGTGGGCAATTGTCTGAAATGTTTACTGACATCCATTTTGTGGAGACACAGTATTTACGGAGAAAAGCGATGGACTTTTTGCTAAATATTAATAGGGCAAATTAAAAGATCATCAATTGCTTTCAGGAGGAATGAATATGGATGTGTTGCATTCTTCTATGTATTTACAGTGGGCGAATCCGCCAGCCAGTGACAGGTTCTTTAATTATGTGAAGGAAAAGGGCTTTAAAAAGAGCTTTGAAAAAGGAACCACCATCTTGCATGAAGGAGAAATTGTGCAACATGGGTACTACATTGTCGAAGGTTGGGTTGCTCTTTGTTTCAATAATCCTGCCGGGGATTCTAGGATTGCTTCTATACTTGGGCCAAAAAGGCCTTTTGGCTTAGCAGCGGCTTTAGACCAGGTGCCGATTCCCTTATCTTTCAAAGCTATCCGAGACTGTGAGTTTTACTTGGTTTCCCGGGACATTCTGATTCAGGGGATGAGAGAGGATATCGATTTAAATCTTGAGATGATTGATAGTATATTCACCAGATGTAAAAGTGCTTATCAAATGATTAATTTATCTACGTATTTTCCTTCGGAGAAAAAGCTAGTATATTTCTTTATTACTTTGCTTCAATACATGGAATATAGGGAAGCAAGGGATTGGTATGAGTTGCCGATTAACCTGTCACATACCCAAATCGCGCAACTCATTGGCTTATCCAGGGTTACAGTGTGCAATATCTTCAATCAGTATAGATCTGAAGGGAAAATTAGATCTTCCCAGCAAAAGCTTTTTGTTTCTAATCGATTAATAAATGACGAGTATGTTAAATTGTTTTTAGAGACCTAATCATATAAAGACAAAAGTATCCTTTTCTACAATTGCTTAGTGATTATGGAAAACCCTATGTAAGTAGATATTCTGCTTATGTAGAAATCTCTTGAAAGTAAGCCCCAATTGTAAGTGATTTTCTCAAGTATATAAAGAGGCTGAGGCCGCCATGAATGTACAGAATAACACTAACAAATATGACGCTGATAATAGTTTTTTAGACTGTTATCAGCATTTTTTTGGCTAAGCTGAGTTTGAAGACATGGTGCCATTCGCTTTTCGACTGTTATGCCATTCATGTACAACAGCGACGTTCCGCATCAGAGCTTCACTTAGCGCCGCACCATGTCGTTAATATCTGTTTTTTAAGATTTTCTTCCAATTGTAAAGCAGTTTATAGGCTTAATATTTATTGATAGGGTATATTTATAGAATCTTACAAAATAAATTTTATCCTATTAAAAAGCTGCAAAATTATATTTACATGGACGTTGTCCGTAATGAAGATAGACGGCAAAAAATAATGTTCTATGCGGTACAGGCATCCACTATGTGACTTGACCGTTAGCAGACTATTTGGGTAACTAATGTGGTAGTAATTCTTTATTATGGATGGAGGTCAAATATGCAAGTAAAAAAATCAATTAGCATTAGATGGAAGCTCAATCTAATCGTTCTCGTATTTATGATACTGGCATCATCGATGGTGGGAATTTTAATTTATCAAACCGCCAAAAGTGAGCTTTATACTGCTGGAGTCAGAGATCTACAGAATACGGTTGATACTGCGGTTCAGTTATGTAAAGTACTTGACGAGCAGGTTAAGCAGGGAAAGCTGTCTTTGGCAGAAGCGCAGGAACAAGCAAAGACATTTATTGACGGCCCTCTGGATACCCAGAAAAATACTCGGGATTTTAAAAAAACACCCTTTACATATAAACAAGACGGCCATTTGTGGGCTTGTCTCGACGACTACAGTGTTGTTATGCATGTTTACGGATATGAGGATAAAAACCTTAAAGATGTGGTCCCCGCTGCCCAAATGTACTATATTGAAAAGCTTATAAATCTTGCAAAAAAACCAAGTGTCGGCGACGATATTAATCAGAAGGTTCTTGTTTATCCCTGGAAAAATCCTAATGACAAGGTGGCAAGAGATCAAGTAGGTTTAGTCGGATATTTTGAGCCTTGGGGCTGGACATTTGGGATAGGCGTTTTTACTGAAGAGTTTTACGGTTCACTCCCATATTTAAAATTATATACGATTATCGGGATACTGCTTTTTAGTCTTATTTCCCTGATACTATTTTCTTTTCTGTCAAAATCTACATTAAAGATACTTGACAATATTAACAACATTGCAAAAAGAATCAGCAACGGGGAGATAAACGTCGAACAGATCAAGGTGAAAAAAATGGATGAATTCGGAATTCTTGCGAGTTCGATAAACACTATGACAAACAATCTGCGAACGCTAATATTAGGTGTTTCACAGGCTATAAGCGGTGTTTCCGGTACTGTTGCCAATGTCAGTAATGACACCGTCGAACTGAATTCCCAAATCGAAGAGGTTTCAGCAATAACTGAAGAATTAAGCGCTTCCATGGAAGAGACAGCGGCGTCTACGATTCTGATGAGAGAAATGTCTGATGAGTTCATATCTGCAATAGAAACAATTGAGAAAAAGGTAGAACAAGGCAGGAAATCTACACAAGAAATTTCCAAGCGCGCAGAAGAACTTAAAGAGGTTTCAAATAAATCAAGGAACTCAGCATATAACATCTATTCAAACACGAATGAAAAGCTGAGGGAAGCTATTGAAAAATCAAAGACTGTTGAGGAAATCAATCTCCTCACAAATTCTATTTTGTCCATAACCAAACAGACCAATCTGCTTGCTTTGAATGCAGCTATTGAAGCTGCGAGAGCTGGTGAGGCAGGAAGGGGTTTTGCTGTTGTCTCGGATGAGATTAGAAAACTCGCGGAAGACTCAAGCAAAGCTGTAACCGAAATACAAAAAATTACAAAAGACGTAATTGCATCGGTAAACAATCTTGTGCAATATTCCGAAGAGTTGCTAATGTTCATTGATTCTAAAGTCGTTAAGGACTATGATTCCTTCGTTCAGACCGGTGAACAATATACCATGGATAGCAATCAGATTAGCAGTATAGTCAAAGATTTTGGGGCTACGGCACAGCGATTGTCTGTGTCTGTGCAAAAAATGGTCAACTCCATAGAAGGTATAGCTAATGCAAATGACGAGGTGGCGGAAGGTTCGGGTGTGATAGCTCAGAAGGCTGTCAATATGTTCAATAAATCAGATAAACTATCTAAATTTGCAAACCTTTCACAAGAAAGCGTTAACGAGCTTAATAAGGTGATGGCCAGTTTCAAATTTTAGAAAAACCCTTTGTCTCCCTCCAAAACATTGATGTTCATGAACAGATTTAAAGATTAGAGACAAAAGGATATAGCAAATATTTATTGTACATCGCCAATTCGTTTTTATGTTTTGTAGGCCACAACAGCTTCTAGTTTCTATATCATGAGAATTGCGTAGTTGAACGATTGTTATACAGGTAACTAAGAGTATGAATTCACTTTTCTGTTTACTGGCTAATTTACCGGAAATTCGGAAAGGAGAAGTTGAGCAGGATATGAAAACACGTGAAGCCATTCTGTTGGTTGATGATGATATTAATGTGTGTGAGGTATTGAAGCTCTATCTGGAGAAAGAAGATTATTCGGTGGTTTGTTGCTATAATGGGCAGGAGGCTATCAGGAAATTCGGCAAGGATAGCTATGCATTGATTATTTTGGACATAATGATACCTGAGCTGAACGGCTGGGAGGTTTGCAAGTATATCCGCAATAAGTCAAAAGTCCCAATTTTCTTACTGACTGCTAGTGGGGATTTTCATAATAAGGCACTTGGCTTCCAACTTGGAATTGACGAATATATTGTCAAGCCTTTTGACCCCCGAGAGATTGTCTTTAGGGTTCAAGCAATGTTAAGGCGTATCAATCCGGAGGAGCAGAAGGTACTTCTTCCACTAAAAATAGAGAAATTAACAATAGATCCGGCCAATTATCTAATTCGTTTTAGAGATAAAGATATATCACTTTCTCCTAAGGAAATGGATATGTTATACCTAATGGCGACCAACATAAACAAAGTGTTTACCCGAATTGAACTAATGGAAAAAATATGGGGTTTTGAAAATTCATGTTTAACCAGAACAGTGGATGTCCATATTAATAGGCTAAGGGCTAAGCTTAAAGGGGTTGATAAAGTAGAAATCAAAACCGTATGGACGATAGGTTATAAACTTGAGGTTGCTAAATGAGGCGCAAATTGATTTTGACATTTGCATTGTCCTTGATTATTTATTGTATAATACTTAATTTCCTTTTTTCCATTACGCTTGACTCCTTTATTCAACAAAATAGATTCAACCGTCTTATGAAGGATAGCAGGGAAATCGGACAATTATACTTCAATTTGCTGGATCAACACATTAGCAGTGACGAATTTGCCAGGAATATCATTGAACGAGATAATTTGGCCGTAATAAATTCCAGGATCCTAATTTATAATGAATATAGACAGATAATATTGGATACCAAACAGAAGGCCCCGCTCCAAAACAACATGATTTTAACCAGGGATATAGAAAAGTGTTTTAATGACAGCAAGCAAACGTGTTCTACTTTTATTAACGATACCAATAGAGTAGAGTACTATTACTATACCGTCCCATTTATTAGGCAGGGGCAGGTTAAGGGAGCCATAGTTTATCATGGTACTTACCAGGGTTATGCGCCCGCAGCGAATATGATTATTGTACTAATATGGGCAACAGCCTTTTTATTTTGCGGTGCTTTGTCGCTCCTATACATTGTCTTATCAAAGAAAATAGTAAATCCCTTACTGGATATGAACAAAACCACACGCCAGATTGCCGCTGGGGATTTTTCCGTTAGGGTACCGGCAAATTCAACCGATGAACTTAAAGAACTGTCTGATTCTATAAATTATATGGCCAGCCAACTTGAAGACACAGAGGATGCTCGAAGACGATTCTTAGAGAATGTCTCCCATGAACTTAGATCTCCGATTACAGTTATTCGTAGTATGTTACAGGTTATAATAGAAAAAAAAGTATCATCAGATAAGCAGGTATATTATACCGAAATGATCCTTAATGAAGTACTGAGGATGTCCCAATTGATTAATGATCTTATGGATTTAACGCATATTCAATCATCAGACTTTAAACTGGAGTATGAACGAGTAGATATTGCTGAATTATTGCGGCGAAGTATTGCAAAATTCGAATCGATATTCACTGAAAAGAAAATCGTAATGCGTATTACCTTCGACGAATATTTTGCCGCTTATATCAGAGGAGATGAGCTAAGGCTGGTTCAAATTTTTGATAACCTTATTAAAAATGCGGCAAGCTATACGCCGGAAACCGGTGATATTTTAGTGGAGAGTAGTGAAGACGGGAAATGGGTGAGTGTTACCATTAGTAATTCCGGTGAAGGAATTAGTCCAGAGGATTTACCTTATATTTTCGAAAGATTTTATAAGGCTAACAAGGCCCGTAATTCGGAAGGGGTAGGTCTTGGACTAGCGATAACCAAGCAGTTGATAATTCTGCACGGTGGGACGATCGAAGTTGAAAGCACAAACGGAGTAAGTTGTTTTAAGGTTGCCTTCCCGGCTGAGATTTAAATAGACTCCAACATAACATTAGCCTTTGTTACATTCCTCCTACTTTTAGTGGGAGGTCATTTTTTTTATTCTGGGGCGAGACTTGGTAAAGTGTAATAATCTGTAAACGGCAGTTTATGAATTTTTTACAATTGAGAAACCACCTCTCGAAGATTTACTTATATACTAAATTCGGATTACATCATAGGAACCATAGTCATTAACCTAAAAAATTTGAAATGAAGGGAGGATTTATCTAAAATAATCAAATCTCTGGTCAAGACACTCTCAATCCGGTACTAGTGGCTCATTCTTATCAGGGCTTCAATAGTAAAGAAGGGAGGACTTTTTTATGACATTTTTGATTTGGCTTATCGGACTGTTAACAGGCGGATTGTTCATTTATTTCTGGCCTGTACTAAAAAAACTCACTTGGTATTGGTGGGCAGCACTTGCGATTTGGTATTTGATTGGCGTATTTGTGGCGGCTTTCAGCTTAGCTTGCTTTTCTGAAGAAGCCACTCGTGCAGGATGGATGGGGATCCTTTTCTTTGGTGGTATCTTCGTTGTCCTCGGTGTGATAGTGTATATCTTCGGCATACGTAAAGATCTGGGCAAGAAGAAAGATATCCAGCCGACCATTGGAGCCTAAGAATAAGAAAGGAGGAAAATAAATTAAATGGGAGAAAAAGAAAATAATATTCAAAACAAAGAATCTAAAAAATTTAACAGAAGAGACTTTCTGAAAATAGCCGGTGTCACCACCGCAATTGGTGCTGCTGCAGGTGCAATTAATCTTACTACCCCCGGAGTCGCAATGGCAGACTATATGGCTCCTGCCCAGGCAGGTGTAAAAGGAGCTATCAAATATCTGGATGTGCCGCCTTATGATTTACCGCCTTTTGCTGATTGCAATAAATTGCAGCGGTTCGATGAGGGAATGACGGCCTTTGAGGATCCAAATTTTGCCAATCAATTTTGCAATGGTATGTACTGGCGAACATATTTGGATACCATTTTGAAGATTGATAAATGCAAAAGCGGTGCGCCTGGGTACAGCCTTCGTGATTACGCTTTTGAAACTGGTGCTAAGAAAGATATGTACAATGCTTTACTTACCGATTGGGGCACCAATTACGTGGCTCCTCTTCCCAACGCCTGCGGCAAATGGGAGGATACCCCGGAAAATAACAGTAAGGCTATTAAAAAATTTGCCAACTTCTGTAATCCATGTGCGGTCGGCATCACTGAGATGCAAGAAAATTGGTGGTATTCAACAACACGCGCAAAAGATAAAATTATTATTTCCGATCAATATACCAAACCCGAAAAGTTAAAGGGAGAATGGCGCGTTCCTAAATCTATGAAATATGTCATCGTAATCGCTTATCCGGAGGACGGCTCCTTCGTAGCAAAATATGCCGACACAGCGTTTGCGCTTTCCTCAATATATCTCGGTTATTCCGAGATGACTGAAGGCGTTGGTAAAATTGCTACGTTTATCCGGGAATTGGGTTATAATGCCATCCCCATGTGCAACGATTCCGCGCTATCCGTGCCCATGGCTGCCGCTGCCGGGTTGGGAGAAGTCGGTCGTCACGGCATGCTCGTCAACCCTGAATACGGCAGTATGGTACGTTTGGCAAAGGTAGTAACCGACATGCCGCTCGCTATTGACAAACCCATTTCATTCGGCGTAGCAGATTTCTGCAAAACTTGCAAAAAGTGCGCTATAAATTGCCCATCCAAATCCATTTCAATGGAAGATGAACCAGGAACTACTATAGCCTGTACTGGAAATAATCCCGGTGCCAAACGCTGGATTGTCAACACTTGGACCTGCCTGGAGTACTGGCTCAAAAAGACCGAAGGATGTGTGGTCTGCATCGCCGACTGTCCGTATAGTAAACCGGATTCCTGGATACACAGCGCCGTGAAGATGATATCTTCCAAGACTTCAGCCTTTAATTCCATCTTCATCAAGATGGACGACGCTTTCGGCTTTGGTACGGAAATGAAAAACTACACACAGGCCGATATTGATGCCTGGTGGAATGATCCCAATGACAGAATGTTTAATTGGAAACGCAAACGCTAATTATCTACACAAACTACTGTACCTTATTCAGAAGGCTGCCCGCGACTTAGCCGTCGCGGGCGGCTCCTAAATATTAAATCAATTACGTGATGAAGGTTATATTATGAAAATAAGAAATCTCTAGCTATTACTGTCATCGCAATTCTTTTTTAGCATTAATGTAATTATTATCAAAAGCATCAGCATGCGGCGGCAGCGAATATGATTTATTGTACTAATATGGGCCACAGCCTTTTTATTTTGCGGTGCTTTGTCACTCCTATACATTGTCTTATCAAAGAAAAATAGTAAGTCCCTTACTGGATATGAACAAAACCACGCGCCAGATTGCCGCGGGGGATCTTTTCGTTAGGGTACAAGCAAATCCAACCGATGAACTTAGATTCTATAAATTATATGGCCAGTCAACTTGAAGACACGGAGGATGTCGCAGACGAAGGAATAGAATTAGGAGAAAATGTTACAGTTTGTAAATGAAGTTTACAAATTGTTTACAGATAAGAAACCACCTCTCGACGATTTACTTATATATTTAATTGGGAATATGCTACAGGAGCCATAATCTTTGACCCATTGTAGCATCCGGTCCAGAGACGCATGTTAAGTCTATCCTAAAGGTTAAAAAGTCAAAAATGAAGGGAGGATTTATCTAAAATAATCCAATCTCTAAAAAGGGTCAAAGACACTCTCAATCTGGTACTAGTGGCTCATTCTTATCAGGGCTTCAACAGTAAAGTAAAGAAGGGAGGACTTTTTTATGACATTTTTGATTTGGCTTATTGGACTCTTAACAGGTGGATTGTTCATTTATTTCTGGCCTGTACTAAAAAAACTCACTTGGTATTGGTGGGCAGCACTTGTGATTTGGTATTTGATCGGCGTATTTGCCGCGGCTTTCAGCTTAGCTTGCTTTTCTGAAGAAGCTACTCGTGCAGGATGGATGGGGATCCTTTTCTTTGGTGGCATCTTCGTTGTCCTCGGTGTGATAGTGTATATCTTCGGCATACGTAAAGATCTGAGTAAGAAGAAAGATATCCAGCCGACCCAGGGGGCCTAAGAATAAGGAAGGAGGAAAATAAAAAAATGGAAGAAAAAGAGAATAATATTCAAAATGAAGAATCAAAAAAATTTAACAGAAGAGACTTTCTGAAAATTGCCGGTGTCACCACCGCAATTGGTGCTGCTGCAGGTGCAATCAATCTTACTACCCCCGGAGTCGCAATGGCAGATTATATGGCTCCTGCCCAGGCAGGTGTAAAAGGAGCCATCAAATACCTGAATGCGCCGCCATATGATTTGCCACCTTACGCTGACGGCAGCAAATTGCCACGTTTTAATCAAGAAATGCATGCCTATAATAATGTCGATTTTGCTAAACAATACTGCGAAGGTCAGTTCTGGATTACTTATATGGACGGTACTATAAAGCCTCAAGTATGGAAAAGCGGTAAACCTGGTTTCAGCGTCCGTGACTACGCTTTTGAAAAAGCCACGATGTTTGATATGTACAACCCACAGAATCTCGACTGGGGTACCAATTATGAGCCTCTTCTCACTAATAAAGTTGGCAAATGGGAGGATACCCCAGAGAATAACAGTAAGACCATCAAAAAATTCGCCACTTTCTGTAATCCATGTGCGGTCGGTATTACAGAGATGAAAGAAAATTGGTGGTATTCAAGAAGCAAAACCCACCAAGATTTAATTATTTCTGATGAATACACCAAACCTGAAAAACTTGAGAAAGAATGGCATATTCCCAAGGCCATGAACAGAGTTATCGTCATAGCTTATCCAATGGACGGTTCCTTCTTGGCAAAATATGCCAATACAGCTTTTGCGCAAAGCGCAGTATATCTTGGTTACTCCGAAATGAACGAAAGCATTGGAAAAATTGCTACTTTCATTCGGGAAATGGGGTATAATGCTATCCCCTGTAATAACGAGATTGCACTTTCCGTGCCTATGGCTGCTGCTGCCGGCCTCGGAGAAATCGGCCGTCACGGCTTGCTGATCAACCCGGAATACGGCAGTATGTTGCGTCTGGCAAAAGTGGTGACCGATATGCCACTGGCTATCGATAAGCCCATTTCCTTCGGTGCCGTAAATTTTTGCAAAACTTGCAAGAAATGTGCCATCTATTGCCCATCTAAATCCGTTCCTATGGACGACGAACCAAGCTATGATAATATTGTTTGCCCTGGTAATAATCCCGGAGCAAAGCGCTGGATTACGAACTCTTGGACCTGCCTGCAGTACTGGATCAAGAAGTCCGAATGTTGCGCCCATTGCATTGCCGTTTGTCCGTATAGTAAACCGGATTCCTGGATACACAGCGTAGTCAAGACGATATCGTCCAAGACGACGGCTTTCAATTCTATCTTTTTCAAGATGGATGAGGCCTTCGGCTTCGGTGCGGAAATGAAGGATTACACTCAGGCCGATATTGATGCCTGGTGGAATGATCCCAAAGACAGGATGTATAACTGGAAATACGAAAGCTAATTATCCATACGGACTACTGTACTTAGCTGCCCGTGACTTAGCCGTCGCGGGCGGCTCCTAAATATTAAATCAATTACGTGATGAAGGTTATATTATGAAAAAAAAGAAATTTCTAACCATCACTGCCATTGCAGTTCTTTTTTTAGCATTGATGTTTAATTATTATCAAGAGCATCAGCATGATCTTCAACTTCATTCCTATTATGGTGTTTTGCTCCCCACCAACAGCACTACCGAGACCCTCACTGCCAACAGCGTCAAAGTCTTTGATGCCAGTGGCAATCTTACAGGCTATGCTGGTCTGGATAAATATTCTGGTTTTGGTGGGAAGATGCTGGTAGGCACAATTATTGATACCCATGGTGTTATTCAGAAGGTAAAAATTCTTGAATATAAAGAAACTCCGCAATATCTGAAAAACATTGAAAAATCAGGCTTCTACCTTCAGCTCGTGGGCCGGAACATTGCTGATGGCACCACCTTCGGCAAAGACATTGACGGCATTTCCGGAGCTACCCTCTCCACCAGGGCCATTACTATGTGTGTTGACTCTGTCTCCGAGAGCGTACGTACTGCCGCTTTAGGTTTACCGTCTAGCTCCAACGGCGGATTATGGCAATTAGGCTGGGCGGAATTAGCCATAGCTATGCTCATTGCTGGTTGTCTGATTCTCAGTATGTCTTCAAAACTTCGAAAACTACGGCCGATATTGCTAATTGCCAGCGTAGCCGGTATGGGCTTCTGGTTAAACCGTCCTGCAACAATTGCCCATGCGGCCTCAATATTTATGGGCAATTTCCCGGTTATCAAAAACAACTTGATCTGGTATCTTATCCTTATGATTGCTTTGCTGCCGCCGCTGATCTTCGGTAAGAACTATTATTGTGTATATCTATGCCCTTTTTGCGCAGCTCAGGAAGGGTTATATTTAGTCGCCAATAAATTCAAAATCAGCCTGCCCTTAGGCAAAAAGATACCTTTTATGCACAAGACCCGTAAATTCCTGCTTTTCATATCTCTGATGGTAGCCTTTCTTTTTCAGAATCCTTCGGTATCCAGTTACGAGCCTTTTTCACCTTTGTTTGATCTGAACGGCACCAGGATTGAGATGCTCTTACTGGTTTCCGTACTGGCGGCAGCGTTATTCTTCCGGCGTTTCTGGTGCTTCGGCTTTTGTCCGATTGGTGGCTTTATTGATTTGGTAGCTGAGGCAAGGCGCGCCGTGGGACGGAAAATCAAGAGCAAGAAACGGGAGTTACCCCAAAACCAGTCGTCTGTGGCTGCAACTACATTTTCTAACCCCAGCGCCTGTAAATGCACGGCAAAACAAAGCAAAAGGGGAAAATTGGCAGAAGGTTTATTCAAACTTTTCTATGCGTTGATTATGTTCGGGGTGATAGTATCAATTTTTGAAAAATGGTCCTTGATGTAATAATAACAGTTGTAATAACAGTGATTTAAGCAAGAGGGGGTATATCAATGGGTTGGAAAGATGGTCAGGCAGCAAAAATAATCGAATTATTGGCCAGACATGACGATACGCAAATGGATTTTGAAACTGTCATCGTCAAAGCAGAAGTCATGCTTGCAGACGAGACAATTAGCGACGAAGAAAAGGGACATCTCAATTACCAATTAGGGAGGCATTATCTAGCGGCAAAAGACTGGGAAAGAACGGAAAAACACTGGAAAAATTGCCTGGAACTAAACCAAAAAGTTTTCGGGGAGAATCATCCCTATACTGCATCGGCTAACGCTAATCTGGGTGACCTATATGTTAATGCAGGAACATATCTAAGTGCGGCTACCAGTTATCTGGAGGCAGTAAGAATTTGTGAAGAACATGTTGGCACAGAAACGGCCTTCGCGGCACTTACTTACCGTAAGTTGGGAGGAATCTACCGGGTTCAGGAGAAATACTCCAGTGCTATCCTCTTTTTTACCAAAGCTATGGCTACCCTGGAAAGACAGGATACCTACAGCGATATTTTGGCTGACGTATATTTGAACCTGGGAGAAATGTATCTGAGCTTAGAAAGTATAGGCACTGAGATTTTGCAAGATGCAGAAAACTATTTGAATAAATCACTGGAATTGTTTTGCAAAACGCTTGGTGAAGAGCACGAAGTATGCCAGTATATCCAGGAGCAAATCGCTTATTGCAATGATAGATTTGATGAAATCGACAAACAAGCGGATGTTAGGGAGTAAACAGAATATTGTACCACGCCTATCAATTCTTGTGTTCTTTATCCCCAAAAGACTTTAAAGCTCTTAATATCTCATCATAATTAAACAATTGTACTGTTATCATGCAAACTAAGGTACAATAAAGCACTTGGCTTCCGAGTTGACAATTATATCGTTAAGCCTTTTGACCCCCGAGAGATTGTCTTTAGACGTCAATCAGAACTGTCTTTCCTTTTTTAGGTGATGCCGCCTTGCACAGATTCACCGCTCCCTCGTTCTCGCAGCTAAAAACAAAAATCCTCGCTAACATGCCAAAGCCCCGCTGCTTTCTGCATGCTAACCGTTGGCATGTTTTAACGCTGCGGTTTTCTGTTTTCTTTACGCTGCTGCCACTGACGTCCGCTTGTGGATCTGTGCAAGGCTGGTTTTCCCTGAGGGTCATCACAGCCTCTGTTTAAAAATTGAGCTGTTTTAAGATTAATTACACTAGTGTAGTCAAATCTCAAAAACGGCAATTTTTAATCATATCCTCAGACACGGCCTTAATGACATCCTTCCATAGATTGACTGGCTCCTTCTTAAGCTCCGCCTGCACTGTCTCAGCTAACCGGGTTTGGCTGTCGCCGCAGCGCTCTTTAACTTGCCGGACTGCTTGCGTAACCTGATCAGCATAGTGATTTTGTTCCAATATTTCCGCTGCAAGCTTTTGGCCGAGTTGATCCTGAAGGCTGTGATCCAGGCTCTCCAGCATGGTACTTTCGGGCGGTATCACTTTGCCTTTATCGTAAAGCCTGATTTTTCCCTCCAGCCAGTCAAGAAACTGCGGCGTACTCATGGCGTTCAGTTCCACTCTGTAGTACTGCAGCCAGCTCTCCCACTCGGGATCAATATAGCTGGCCACGCCCTTCCTGCGGCCTGTTTTTCCTGCCTTTTCGATTTCCAGCCCCATGCTGACGGCTTCTTCCGGGTCCAGCCCCAGATTGATGATCTTCACTTTTCTGCCGGGCCTGGCTTTGGTCTCATTTTGCAGGGTATCATAGATCGTCGTGCCATATGCGTCCGCGTCATGAATACAGAAAAAAGTAATCTCTTCCTCCGAATTCTCCCCGAGCGCATCCAACAAATCCTTGACCGCCCGGCTGGCATAACCTTTGCTGGTGAGTAAAGCCATATCATATTTCTCCGGGATTTTCTTTTCTTTGAGTACATTGAAGAAGCCTTCTTTTTCAATATACAGGATTTTATTAAACGTCCAGACGGGCTTCTGGTAGTTTTCCACCGCGATCGTACCGATGGGAATATCCTGGCCTGAGTGGGGATGGTACAGCGTCCCCCGCTCATCCCGGTACATCAGCGGAATGTCACCGTGCTGCGCTTCATAACTGCTGATCAACTCCGTGCAGAAATAGGCGTAATCCGGTTCTTTGCCGCTTTCCTTGATCACATACGGCCGGACGGCATAATAAAGCTGACGCAGGCTGAAACGGTATTCGCCGTTGCCGCTGGCTTTAGCAATGGCTTGTTCCAGGCATGCCGCCACGACTTCTTTCTGGGATTTCTTTCGTTCCGCCACATCGCCCGGCAGGGATTTTTGGGCTCGGCTGACCGCCTTATGAATACTTTCTGCCATGGCGTCGGTGATGACCGAGAGATCCGGTTCTTTCCCATCCGTCACAACCGGGATATAGGGCGTTGTGATATTGATCAGAATAACGGCAGGTTTGGCTTTTACACATAGGATTAAACCGCAGCCGAAAATATTCAGCAAATTTTTATTGTGGTAAATATTGACGTCGCCGGTCACAGGGGATTTATTGAGCAGTACCGTTATATGGGGCGTATCGGAGGGTGTCGCGTACACTTCAAGGACAAACGCTATTTCCGCGTCGTGTTCCCCTTTGACGGTCCTGGCCTTAAAGGTGCCGGCTGATTTACAATAGCCACTGTACTCATCCAGCTTGCCGATCCGCCCCAGCCTCTCGGGACTCACATTTTTAACCGCTGCTCGGAGCTCAGCCAAAAGCGCTTCCGTCTCATCAAACTCCAAGGCAGCGGCAGACGTCTTGGTATATTCTGCGGCTATCTTCCCGGCTTTCCCACCGGTACAACCGTCGAACTGCGTGATTAGTTCCCGGACCGATCCGCTATAGGATTGAAATAATTCAAAAAAGTTTTCACTGGTATACCAATAGGGCGAGGTCTTTCCCCGGTAGGTTTCACCTTGGGCATATTCCATTGCCAGGCTTGCCCAGCTTGAATCGATAGGCATTCCGCCCAGAGCAAATCTGATTTTTGTCCCGGCTTCGTCATAATCGCTTAAGCTTTCCGGGAAGGCTGTGCCGTCGCTTTGAAAATGGATTTTATAATTTTTGCCTCGGGTTGAAACGTAGAGTTCGCCGCCCGACGCCACTACCGCCCCGGCTACCACGCGCAGACCGTTACCCAATGCCCCTCGGGTGGGCAGTCTCAAATACTTAGAGGACCGTAGCGGCCTGTTGATGGAAAACAATTCCGGATCCAGGCCGCTGCCGTGATCCTTAACATAAAAAAAATCGCCCTCATAACCGATTTCACAATCGCCGCCCAGATCCAGCGCATTATCCGTGATTTCCTTGCAAACCAGCCTGGACAATTTACTTCTCGACACCCCCGCTTTTTGGGGCAAGGTTTCCATATTTCTGAATAATTTCCAGTCTTCCCGTTCAAAAAACATGCTCTGCATTCATCCTCCTGAAACAAAAAAATATTCCAAACATTTGTTGGAATATGATATGTTCAGGCTTGGAAAATGGACAAAACACAACCACCCCTAAAGGCGTATTCTATTGATTTATTTTACTTTCTGCCGCCGGCTCACCTGTAAAAAGGGGCCGTATCACAACTTGGCCCAGGGGGCGCATCGAAACTTAAACTAAAGTTTTCGTTACGCCCCATATTTATTTTCTTGAAGAAATCTTAGAATTTCTTCGCCAGCTTCTTGCGTACTGCTGATGTCCGTTTTGATAGCAAACCCTTTCTCAGCCAGGCAATATATAACTTGCAAGTACTCCGGCAATTCCAGTTGATATTGGTCAAGAATTTTAGGTTTCATCAGCAGGTCTTTAATGTCTCCGAAAAAAATCATGGACCCGCTGTCCAGGACAGCAATCTTATCTGCGATGGTCATAATTTCTCTGAGGTTGTGAGAAATTATGACCGTCGTTTCTTTTTTTTCGTGACGTTTTTTGAATATATCCGAAAGCAGTCTCCGGCCGGCAGCATCTAAACCTGCCATGGGTTCATCGAGGATAAGTATTTCCGGCTGAATGGCCAGCATCCCGGCAATGGCAACTCTTCTTCGCATGCCGCCGCTCAGTGTAACCGGGGCCAGATGATTAATATCTTCCTGGGTTATACCAACCTGCCACAGCGCATCATAGACTCTTTCTGCGACTTCTGTTTCGGGCAGGCCCAAATTCCTTGGACCATAGGCCACTTCATCAAAGACTGTAGTTTGAAAAATCTGCTGTTCGGGATATTGAAAAACCAGCCCTGCTTTTTTCCAAAGGTCCTTACTTCGTTTAGGGTCCGAAGTTGGAATCCCGCATACAGTTATATGACCGGAGGTAGGCCGGATTAATCCGTTGAAATGTTGGGCAAGTGTCGATTTACCGGAGCCATTAGGTCCGAGTATCCCAAGGAATTCTCCCTTGGACAGAGAGATGTTGATGTCTTTGAGGGCTTGATGTTCGTAAACTGAACCGGGTAAGTACGTATAAGAAAGATGATTCGTTTCTACAACTGCAGGCATAGATAATCCACCAACTCCCGGACTGATTTGACGTTTTCGGGAACAGGATATCCGTTTGATCCCAATTGGTTGATCAATTGGTAAACCACGGGGGTATCCAGTCCCAGTTCTGCCAACTTGGCGTTGGCATAGACTTCCCTTGGGGTCCCCTGTAAAAAGATTGATCCGTAATCCAGAACAATCAGCCTGTCTGCCTGGACCAAATCCTCAGGATTATGGCTGATGATCAGAATGGTCATGTCTTTCTCTTTATTTAAGACCCGCAGCTGCTCAAGCAGCTCCTTCCTGCCTGCCGGATCCAGCATCGAAGTCGGCTCGTCAAGAACGAGGTATTCAGGCAGCATCGCCAAGGCAGAAGCCAGAGCTACCCTTTGTTTTTGTCCGCCTGAAAGCAGATGCGGTGCATGATGCCTTTTGTCTTCGAGGCCGCACACCTGGAGTGCCCAATCAATCCGGCGATTGATTTCTGGAATTGGCAGCCCTAAATTTTCAGGGCCAAAAGCAATTTCCTCCTCAATAACCGGACTGATTAATTGATTATCTGGGTTTTGGAAAACCATACCGACGAGTCTGCGGATTTCAGACAGTTGTTCAATGTTTGCCGTATCAAGCCCATTGATAAAGACCTTTCCACCCGTCGGTTTAAGCAGGCCATTCAATAGTCTGGCCAGGGTAGATTTTCCCGAACCATTCATCCCAAGCAAACCAACATATTCACCCTTCCTGATCGACAAGGAGATATCGTTCAGCGCAGGTGTTTTTCCTTTGGAGGAATCTCTATAATGCTTTGTGACATTGACGAATTCGATACCTTGACCAGTCATACTTTCGGCTCCTGACTTATAGAAGAATGCTAATTATAATACCTGTGCCTAAAATGGCGGTCATTTGGATTAAGAACAGGATATCCCGACGTTTCATTTGCAAACGGTTTAACCTTAACTGATTGGGATGGGAAGTAAAGCACCTGCTGTCCATTGCTTCACCCAAGTCAGCGGCCCGGACTAGGGAAGCTTCAAATAACGGAATCAGAATAGCAGTATAGCTTTTTATCCGGACGATAATATTTGATGAATCAAATTGGGCTCCCCTTGATTTTTGAGCATTTTTTATAATAGTCGCTTCCTCAAACAAAGTGGGAAGAAAGCGAAAAGAAATGCTGAGGATGGTTGTATAATTATGAATAGGAATATGTAATTTCCTTAATGGTAGCAGCAAGTATTCGATTCCTGCGGACAATTTGAGGGACGATGTTGTCATTAATAAAATCATAGAGCCTAAAAATAAAATAACCAGCCGCGATATATTGATCAGCCCTAAGATCAGACCTTCTTTGGTCATGCCGAGCTTTCCAACCATAAACACAGTCTCGCCCGGCGTGAGAAATCCCTGGAAGACCAGCGTGAAAAGAAGCAGATATCTTAATTTCAATAAACCGCTCAGAATTAATTGATAGCTTAATCCGGAAGAAATAATGGCAGCAGCCATCAATAGGACCAGGAAAAGCAGAAAATACAAATTATTGGTGATTATGACCGAAAAAATGACCAATAAGCAGCTCAATATTTTCGTTCGGGGATCCAATAAATGGAGCAGGGAATTCCCATAGACGTATTGGCCTAATTTCATACCGGTCATTGAAAAGGCTCCTTTGACAATTTCTGTTTCGTATGAATAATAGTACTTATATGGGTTTAATGCAAATAAAAATTGCATGATCTGAAGGGGATTGCATAATTCGGAGGAAGATCCAGTTATGGAATATGTCAAAAATGTGATATCAACAAAGAAACTGGCTGTTATTGCCATTCTCGTGGCTCAAGCCTCCGTTCTTCATTATCTTGAGAGTATGTTCCCTAATCCGCTGCCTATACCGGGAGTGAAGCTGGGTTTGGCCAATATTATTACGTTAGTGGCTTTGGTCGTCTTTGATTTTAAGACGGCCCTGCAAATTACTGTACTACGGACAATCCTCGGTTCTTTGCTCAGTGGGACCCTATTCGGTATGGGTTTTTTTATGAGCTTTTTAGGCGCTGTTGCAGCTGCGATCATCATGGCAGTGCTGTTGCGTTTTTCTGCAGGTCTAAGTATGGTTGGTATCAGTGTAGCAGGGGCTGTAGCCCATAATCTTGGGCAATTGGCCATGGCAGCCTTGGTTCTAAGGTTTTCAGGGATCTTTTTCTACTTGCCTGTTATGTTACTGTTTTCAGTACCTACCGGAATCATAACCGGAATTATGATTAACGGACTAGTGAAATATATAAAAGCAACAAACCGGTTTAATAACCTGCTTGACGACACGTAAAATCTGCTAATTAATTAGACATACTACAACTTTTTAATTTGTTTTTCAATCATTTTGACAAGCATTTCTTATTCATGTAATATGAATAAAGATTGTCAGACTAAAAAGGAGGTGCAATTATGTTTGAAGTTACTGAAATCGCAGCCAAGAGAATTAAAGACATTATGGTAACTCAGAACATGGATAATTCTTACTTGCGGCTCTATGTAGCCGGCATTGGCTGAAGGGGGCCGAATTACGGCATGACTCTGGATGAGTCAAAGACCCCTGACGATACATTTGATGAACAGCATGGACTTAAAATTGTCGCAGACAAGCAATTTGCAGAAGTTCTTGAGGGTGTTGTGATCAATTATATTGACACCCCCGATGGGGATCAATTTGAAATCAAATCACCTCTAAAAGGTGAGTGTGGATCGGACTGCAGTTCCGGAAGCTGTGAATCATAAAGCTGAAAGAAGAGATTGGATCAATCAAATTGCATCAATCTCTTTTTTGATTCCTTTCATCCAAATTCAACGAAAAAATATTAAATAGGGAAACAGGCTTATCTGATTTAACAGGAAGCCTTTTTTTATTCCCTAAAATTGTATGTAAGCCAATCCAAATATATATTTAGCCATACGAAGAATATATCAAAATATTTAAAATATTATGTCAAAAATTGTAGACATTCGACAAATTATGCAGTATATTAGGTGTAAAAGATGGTAAGTAAACACTTACTTTCCAGGACAGGAGTTTATTACCATATGAATTTAATAATACATCGGAAAGAAAGCATCATCTTAACGACAATTGATCTAATCGATAAATACGGAATCCACCAAATTTCGACACGCGAGATTGCAAAAAAGCAGAATATCACCGAGGGAGCCATCTATAAGCATTACAAAAGCAAAAATGAATTGATGCTCGGCGTCCTGGATTATTTCTCGCAGTATGATAGTGACCTGTTCCTTACAGCCCAACAGAAAGAAACTGCGGAAGAAGCAATTTTTTTTCTTGTTGAATCACTTTCTTCGTATTACGAAAATTATCCGTCAATCACCGCAGTACTTCTATCTTTGGAAATCATGCGCTATGATGAAGCGTTAAAATCAAAAGTCGAAGACATTTATTCAACACGGTTTGTCTTTTTAAAGGAAATTATTCAGAAAGGCCAGGAGACAGGGGAAATACCTCCGAAACTATCGAGCGAGATGCTGACTGATATCATTATTGGTACCTGCGTAGCACTTTGCTTGAGGTGGAGACTACAGCAGTATTCTTTCTCTTTACGGGGGAAATGCTTGGAGGCAGTCAATGCGATCCTGGGTTCTTTCATTCAAGGCAAGATTAATCCTCAAAGGAGGGAGTCCATTGATTAAAGTACTGATTGTAGATGATGCGGCATTTATGCGGCTGGCGATCAAAAATATGCTTCAAAACAATGGTTTTGAGGTCGTCGGTGAGGCCGCGAACGGTTTGGAAGGCCTGGAAAGCTATAAACATTTGCGACCTGATGTCGTAACCATGGATATCACGATGCCTGAGATGAGCGGCTTGGATGCATTACCCGAAATCATGAAATTTGATCCGAAAGCCAAGGTCGTGATGGTTTCCGCGATGGGACAGGAAAGTATGGTAAGGCAGGCTGTTGCGCTTGGTGCAAAATCCTTTATTATCAAACCGTTCAAAGAAGATGTCGTAGTCAAAACCTTAAATCAGGTGAATGCATTAAAATAGTCAGTCGATATGTTTGGGGGGCAGATAAAAATGGCTGGTAGTTATTCCAATGAATCCATGTTAGACCTGTATATTTTTGAAACGTCCAATCTGCTTGAACAACTAGAGCATTCCATTCTGGCCAGTGAAAAATCCAATCATATTTCCAAAGACGATGTCAATGAGATCTTCCGGATCATGCATACCATTAAGGGCTCATCTGCAATGATGCTTTTTGACAACATCGCTTCTCTTGCCCATTCAATCGAGGACTTGTTCTATTTCATCCGCGAAAACGATCCCAGGGAGGTCGACTGCTCCGCGCTTTCGGATATTGTACTCGAGGGTGTCGATTTTCTCAAAGTCGAACTGGAAAAAGTAAAGGCCAAAGACCTCGTTGACGGAGATGCGCAGCCTCTGAAAGAGACGATTGCAGATTTTCTAAACCAACTTAAATCACAAAATCCTTTAGCAGAAATAGTGCCTGCATCCAGGAAAGAAACGAAAATAAAGTCAGCTGAAAAGCCGAAGGACATCCCGGAAAAGATAGAAGAAATAATCGAAAAAATACCTGAAGAAAAGTCTAAATATTATATTGCGCCGAACATAACAAAAACTCCTGCTGAGAAAAGCTGGTACAAGGCTGTAATTTTCTATCAGGATGGCTGTGAAATGGAAAATATCAGAGCCTACACCGTTATCCATAATTTGAAAGAAATTGCGGACAAGTACATTTTCACCCCGGAAGATATTATTGAAAACGATCTGAGTGCTCAGGTCATTAAAGAACAGGGCTTTACAGTAGTCTTAAGGACAGATAAAAGCTATGAAGAAATGCATGCATTCTTTATGCAGACAATTTTCATCAGAGAGCTGAAGTTGGAACAGATCGAAGATCAGGAAGATGAACCTGTAATGAATCAGCATGAGAATAACTTAACCCCACAGATTCCTGTCCTACAGACAGCTGAAAGGGAGGAAAAGGCTGAGAAAGAAGGCCAACTTTCTTCTTCATCTTCTGCCCAGCAAAGCATCATCAGTGTCAATGTTGTCAAGCTGGACAGACTGATGGACCTGGTCGGGGAAATGGTGATTGCCGAGGCCATGGTTACCCAAAACCCTGACCTTAAAGGGCTGCAGCTTGATAATTTCTATAAGGCAGCCCGGCAGCTTGGAAAGATTACCGGGGAATTACAAGATATGGTCATGGCGATTCGGATGGTTCCACTGTCGACGACTTTCCACAAAATGCATAGAATCGTACGTGATATGAGCAAGAAGCTGAGCAAGGAAATTCGTTTGGAAATCATCGGGGAGGAAACGGAAGTCGATAAAAATATCATTGAACATATTTCTGATCCACTGATGCATTTGATTCGCAACGCGATTGACCATGGGATTGAGGCGGTCGCGGAACGGGTTGCGACAGGGAAATCCAAAGCCGGAACAATCACCTTGGAAGCAAAAAATGCCGGAAGTGATGTTCTGATCATCGTCAGAGATGATGGTAAAGGGCTGAATAAAGAAAAAATCCTGATTAGGGCCAGACAAAACAGCCTACTGATCAAATCTGAACAGGAGATGAGCGACCGAGAGATTTTTAATTTGATCTTTCTGCCCGGATTTTCAACCAAGGAAAGTATCTCGGAATTTTCCGGCAGAGGTGTGGGCATGGATGTTGTCTCCAAGAATATCCAGACGGTAGGCGGATCCGTTTCGGTAGATAGTGTTGAAGGTACAGGAACTACGATTACGATGAAGATCCCATTAACGTTGGCGATCATCGGCGGAATGAACATCAAAGTCGGAAATTCAAGGTATACCATACCGACAATATCCATTAGAGAATCATTCAGACCGAAAGAATCCGATATTATCAGAGATCCCGACGGAAATGAAATGATTATGGTAAGGGGTGAGTGTTATCCGGTTATCAGGCTCCATACGCTGTACAAAGTAAAAACGGAGGTTACAGAATTCAGCCAGGGCATATTTATCATGGTTGAAGATGAAGAAAAGTCCTGTTGTCTATTTGCTGATGAACTGCTTGGAGAACAACAGGTCGTTGTGAAAGCACTGCCGTATTACATTCAAAATTTTAAAAAAGATAACGAGTTAGGAGGGTGTACGCTTTTAGGTGACGGAAACATTAGTCTAATTCTTGACATCCAGAGTATAACCAGACTTGTGAAGAAGTAACAGGAAAGGAGTGATTTTAATGGCAGAAATGATTGCAGAAGATTTTTTGGAAGAAGATACTCAGAAAAACAAGTTTTTAACCTTTTCTCTTGGCAACGAAATCTACGGGATTGAAATTAAGTACGTGACAGAAATTATCGGTATCCAGCCGGTTACTGAAGTGCCGGAGCTGCCCAATTATGTTCGCGGAATTGTCAATTTGAGAGGGAAGATCATTCCGGTCATCGATGTGCGCCTGCGCTTCAAAAAACCATTTATGGAATATAGTGACCGGACCTGCGTCATCGTGATCGACATTCAGGAAATATCAATTGGTCTAATCGTGGACAGCGTATGCGAGGTGCTTGTCATCCCTGAAGACGAAATCGTGCCTCCTCCCAGTGTTAATGGAGGTGCCAGCAACAAATACATTAAAGGAATCGGCAAGGTCGACAACAGTATCAAGCTCATTCTTGATTGCGACAAATTATTAAAAGAAGAAGAACTATCCAACCTGACATCTACACTTAGTGAGGGGGTAATATCATGAATTTTAACAAGCTTCAAACCAAGATTTTAGCCGGCTATATTGTCATTGTCGTCATCCTGGCAATCATTTCTGTAGTCACTTATACTCAGGTTAATTCTATGGTCAAAGACGTTAATCAGATGACAGAAGTCGAATTTGTGAAATTCCAAATTAATGAAGATCTGGCCTTAAGCTTCACCGATGGAGCAAGTCTGGCCAGAGCCTACATGTTGTATGGAAAACAGTCCTATGTTGACGATTTCAATGTGATTTCCCAGAAGTGCACCAAACTGCAAGAGGAATTGTTAGCCATGGAGAATACGCCTGAGAACAAGGCCATGGTAGAGAGAAGCAACGCCTGGACCGCTGCGGTAAGTGGAGAGCTGTTTGCCGCAGTCAAAGGAGGCAATGCTGCACAAATCACGGCAGTTGGGGCAAAAATTGCACCGGAAACAAAAGCCTTAATCGATTTAAATACGCAAATGGCAGAGCAAAGAGCTCAAAACATTGATACGGCAAAAGATCGTATTGCATCCAAAGAAACCAGAACTATAATTATACTGGCCGTCTCCACATTGACCGCAATCGTTCTGTCGATCATCCTCGGATTTTTTATGGCTCGCTCGATCACAAACCCTGTCCGCAAACTGGTAGAAGTTTCCGATAAAATTGCTGACGGCGATCTAAATGTCGATATAGATGTCCGCGGCAAAGATGAAATCGGAGCGCTTGCTAAATCGTTCTCGACCATGACGCTGACCCTGAATGAAGTGATCAGTAATATCAACAGTGCTTCCGAGCAGGTCGCTTCAGGCTCGAAACAACTGTCCGATTCCAGCATGGCCCTTTCCCAGGGCGCAACCGAGCAGGCTAGTTCCATTGAAGAACTGACGGCTTCTCTGGAAGAAATTAGTTCCCAGACCAAACTCAATGCCCAAAATGCCAATGAGGCAAACCAGCTGGCCGAAGAAGCCAAGAAAAATGCTGCCCAGGGCAACAGCCAGATGAAAGAAATGCTCAGTGCAATGGATGAAATCAACAATTCTTCTAATAATATTTCCAAAATTATCAAAGTCATTGACGATATTGCCTTCCAAACCAATATCCTGGCCCTGAATGCCGCTGTCGAAGCTGCAAGGGCAGGACAGCATGGCAAAGGGTTCGCCGTTGTGGCAGAGGAAGTCAGAAACCTCGCTGCCCGTTCGGCCAATGCTGCCAAAGAAACAACGGATATGATCGAGGGTTCGATCAAGAATGTTGATAATGGCACCCGGATTGCCAGCGACACGGCGAAGGAATTAAACAATATCGTCGAAGGAATTTCGAAGGTAGCCAACCTGGTGAACAACATTGCAGTAGCTTCCAACGAACAGGCCATTGGCATCAACCAGGTCAACCAGGGTATTGCTCAGGTCGCGGAAGTCGTTCAGACCAACTCGGCAACTGCTGAAGAGAGTGCCGCTGCAAGTGAGGAACTGGCGAGCCAGTCCGAGCTGCTGAATGTTCAAGTTGCCAAATTCAAGCTGCGGAAAAACGGCCAGTACGCTTCGTTAAAAGGGATCGAAAATATGAGCCCGGATATTTTGAAAATGCTCGAGAATATGAACAGCAGCAGTCCGGCTCCCGCACTAAAGGAAAAGCCAAAAAAGAAAATTGTCCTGAGTGACGACGAATTCGGCAAGTACTAAGTAAAATGCAAGAGAAAAGAGGGCCTGATTCGGGGCCCTCTTTTCGAAAAAATGGTTGGAGAAGATGGTGGTCTGTTATGATAACGATAACGGAAAAAGAATTTGTGAAGTTTGCAGCGTATATCGAAGCCAATTATGGGATTCATCTGAAAAAAGAAAAGCAATCGCTGATTAACGGCAGGCTGCAGGGTGTCCTTATCGAGAACGGCTTTAAAAGTTTCTCGGAATATTACGATTTCATTACTTCACATAACGGTGGGGAGGCCATGACCACCTTTATTAATAAGATTACCACCAACCATACATTTTTTATGCGGGAAGCGGAGCATTTTACTTTCTTAAAAGAGAACGTTCTGCCTAGACTGGCGGCCCATTGTCGAGATAAGGATCTGCGGATCTGGAGCGCGGCGTGCTCCAGCGGTGAAGAACCGTATACCCTCGCGATGATCATTGATGAGTTTTTTGGCAAGGAAAAAGTCTGGTGGGATACGAAGATTCTCGCAACCGACATTTCCAGCAAAGCCTTAACGATTGCCAGAAATGGCGAATACGCCAATGATAAGATTGCGGCACTGCCAGCACTGTGGAGAACAAATTATTTTAGAAAGCTCGACAGGGAAAATGCGATTGTTGTAGAAAAAATTAAAAATGAAGTAATTTTCAGGAACTTTAATCTGATAGAAAAGGTATTTCCTTTTAAAAAGAAGTTCCATGTGATTTTCTGCCGGAATGTGATGATTTATTTTGACGGGCCGACCAAAGAACAGCTTGTCCAGAAATTCTATGACATGACGGAGTATGGCGGCTACCTGTTCATCGGACATTCCGAATCGCTTAACAAAGATACAACCCAATATAAATATGTCATGCCAGCCGTATACAGAAAAGAATAATATTTAGAAGTAGGTTGATATCATGGCCAAAAAAAAGATTAGGGTTTTAATTGTAGATGATTCCATTGTCTTCCGGGAGGTTCTGGCCAGAGGAATCGCCAGCGACCCGGAGATCGAAGTCGTGGGTATGGCCGCAGACCCGTTTGAAGCCAGGGATAAAATTCTGGAAGTTGAACCGGACGTCATGACTTGTGATGTCGAGATGCCCAAAATGAACGGCATTGAATTTATCCGCAAGCTGCTGCCGCAGTACCCGATCCCGGTGATTGTGATCAGCACGGTAAGCGATGCTGTCTTTGATGCGCTGAATGCAGGGGCTGTCGAGTTTGTCGGCAAGCCGGATATGAATGCCGCACAAAGAGTGGAAAATTTTCTAAATGAGTTAAAGATCAAGATCAAGGTGGCTTCAGTCGCACGGATATTTCCGTCGCTAAAGGATACGGCGGAAAAAATCGAAAACCAGCTTGTCGATCATTCCGAAAAGATCATTGCGATCGGGGCTTCCACTGGGGGAACAGAAGCTGTCTGCAGCATCCTGAAGCGGCTGCCTGCCAATATACCGGGGATCGTGGTTGTTCAGCACATTCCTCCTGTTTTTTCCCGGATGTTTGCCGAGCGGCTGAATAACCAGACCAAACTGAAGGTCAAGGAAGCCCGGACCGGAGATTACCTGGAACAGGGAATGGCCCTGGTTGCACCCGGCGACCAGCATGTCAAAATCAAAAAGATAGCGAATAGGTACAGGATCGAGTGTTTCACAGGAGAAAAGGTCAACGGCCATTGTCCTTCCGTCGATGTCTTATTTGAATCCGTGGCTAAGGAAGCAGGCAAAAATGCGCTGGGTGTTATTTTAACCGGTATGGGATATGACGGGGCTAAGGGACTCTTGCAGATGAGAAGAAAAGGGGCCAGAACGATCGGTCAGGACCGGGATTCCTGCGTGGTTTACGGTATGCCGAAAGTCGCTTATGATATCGGGGCCGTTGAAAGACAAACTTCTTTAATGAACATTCCCCAGTTGATTTGTACGATGTTGAAGTAAGGAATAAGGGCCAATGAATAAAAGCAAAAAAAGCTACAATGTCACAACAAATGAAATGGCGTTAGCTTTGGCATGTATTGGAGATGGTGTCGTGTATACGGATCATCTGGGAACCATTTTATACATCAATGATTCCACTGCCAAGCTTTCGGGCTGGCTTCCGGAAGAGGTTCAGGGCAAAACATTTGAAGAAGTCTTTCCGGTGATTAATAATGAAACCAAAGAAATAATGGATTCTCCGATCGAGCTGACCATTAGGAAAAAGAAAGCTCTGGGCTTAAAAAACCATTCGGCATTGATCAAAAAAGATGGCCAAATCATCTGTATTTCGGCAAGCAGTTCCCCAGTGATCGAACAAGACGGTGAAGTCAGAGGGGTCATCTTTGTTTTCAGGGACATCACTAGAATCAAAGAAATTGAAAACAACTATAAAAATGAAGCAGAAAATTTTAGGACGATCTTTTATTCGTCCCCGGTCAATATGGTCATTGTCGATGAGCAGACATACATCAGCCACGTAAACAATGCGGCGCTCAAATTGATGCATGTGCAAGAACAAGATGTACTTGGTAAAACATTCGGACAGGCTTTCAAATGTGCAGTCGGCTTTGAAGATCCCAGGGGCTGTGGCTACGCAGTGAAATGCAAACAGTGTGAGATTAAACGTGCCGGCTTGCGGGCACTAAAAAACAATGAATCTATCGAGGGGCTTGAGTTCTCCCAGACATTTATTCTTGGCGGCAAAACAAAACAATTATGGTTCCAAGTCAGCATCTCTCCGCTGATGGTAGACGGCAAAAGAAATATTGTAATAGCCTTAAATGATATCACTGAAGAAAAAGTACTGAAAACGTCGTTGGTAAAGTCCCACGATTTTCAGCTGAAACTGTTGGATTATTTTCCGGTTTCCATATGGCGTTCCGCAGAAAAAGAAATAACTTACGTGAACAAAAATCTGCTGGATTTTACGGGTATGAGTTTTGAAGAGTGTATGGGCAGTAAATGGTTATCAGCTTTACATCCAAAAGACAGAGCCGCTTATAAAAAAATTATAAAAAATGCACAAGCAAATCAGACATCTTTTGAATATGAGCTTCGCCTAAGACATTATGACGGGGAGTATCGATGGTGTCTCAGTTCCGGCGGCCCATACTATGACCTTGAAGGTGAGTATGCCGGACTAATCGGTATTATTCTGGACATCACCGACAGAAAAATTGCTGAAGACGCTTTAAAACGCTATCAACTGTTGTCGGAGAATGCCAGAGATATAATCCTGTTCGTTTCACAGGATGGGAAAATTCTCGAAGCCAACAAAGCAGCTTTGAAAGCTTATGGCTATGATCATCATGAGATTGTGCAAAAAACAGTTTTTGATTTTGCAGAAGATGTAACGTTTGCCAGAGAACAACTGAAGATTGCCGTGGAAAAAGGACTCTTTATCGAAACAAACACGAAACGGAAAGACGGAAGTATAGTTCCTGTTGAAGTGAGCGCACAGACCACGATGATCAATGGTCAACAGGTATTGTTGTGCGTGCTTAGAGAAATAACCGAACGTAAAAAAATTGAAAAACAGCTGCAGGACAGCGAAACACGTTATCGGAATTTATATAACAATGTTACGGATGCAATCTATATCGTTGAAATTATTGAGAATGACGATCGGATCGGGAAAATAATTGAAGTCAATGATATTACCTGTCAAAGACTTGGTTATACGAGAGAGGAACTCTTTCAGCTATATCTGCCGGATATCGTTAAATACGATACGAAAAATCAAATTGAACAATTGGAAAAGCTGATACAGCAGGGATTCGATACAGCCGAACATGTGCATGTCACTAAAGACGGAAGGGAGATCCCGGTTGAAGTCAGTGCACATCTGATAAATACTAACGGCAAAACATGCATATATTCCCTGGCGCGGGATATATCCGAGCGGAGAGCTTCGGAGCGGGCGCTAATCGAGAGTGAAGAAAAATTCCGAAGCGTCTTTGAAAATGCCAAAGATGCCATTTTCCTGGAGCAAGTCAATGAAAAAGGTGAAATCACGATTGTCGAAGTGAATGAAGTCGCCTGCAAAGGACTCGAATATACGCGGGATGAGCTGATCGGACATTCGCCAAAGATAATCTCTAGAATAGGCAAAGCGGAAGTGGATATATTAATGACTCAAGTTCGAAATTATCAAACCTATGTGTTTGAAGATATCCATATTTCCAAAAATGGCAGAGAAATTCCCGTTGAGATCAATATACGGCAATTTAAACTTAATCATATAGACTATCTCATTCTCATTGCACGGGATATTACGGAGAGAAAAAAGAATGAGGAAATATTTATCAAGGCCAAAGAAGAAGCTGAAGCTGCGAATCGGGCCAAAAGTGAATTTCTCGCCAACATGAGTCATGAGATCCGGACGCCGGTGAACGGCATTAACGGAATGATTGATTTAACGCTGGCCACGGACTTGAATCCTGAACAACGGGATAACCTCGAAACGGCCAAAATCTGTGCCAACTCCCTGTTGGCGTTAATCAGTGATATCCTCGATTTTTCCAAGATTGAGGCCAGGAAACTCGTTGTTGAAAACATCAATTTTGACATGCATGATCTGCTTGAGAAGAATTCGAAGGTGCATACGCTACGGGCCAGTAAAAAGGGGCTTCAATTAACGTATGATCTCGATCCTAGCATCCCGAAGTATCTGATCGGTGATCCGAATAGACTTAGGCAGGTCCTAAATAACCTGGTTGATAACGCGATAAAATTCACGGATACCGGTAAAATATTTGTCACTGTAAACGACGTTCTGAAGACAGATCAGGACATTGAACTGAAATTTGCTGTTCAGGATACCGGAATAGGTATTTCCGAAGAAGATCAGACCTTCCTGTTCAAAACATTTACCCAAGTCGATAGTTCTATTACCCGAAAATATGGCGGAACAGGCCTGGGGTTGGCAATTTCCAAGCAGCTAGTCGAGCTAATGGGTGGGACCATGCAGGTAAGCAGTCAAAAAGGAAGAGGAAGCACGTTCTATTTTACGATCAAATTTAAAATAGGAATAAAAAGCAAGACGGTACCGTTCCTTAGACCTGACATCAGCCCAATCATCCGGCCTTTGCATATTCTTCTTGCTGAAGATGATGAGGTAAGTCAAGTCTTTCTTCGCCGCATGCTGAAGGAAAGGGGCCATCAGGTCGATACTGCAGACAATGGTTTGGAGGTCCTGGATCTTTTTAAGAAAAAAAAATATGACCTGATCCTGATGGATATCCAGATGCCCGTGATGGATGGGATAGAAGCAACGAAGATTATCAGAGAATCTGAAGGCAGCCGAACCCATACACCAATTATTGCAGTATCTGCCTATGCGTTGCAGGGTGACGAACAAAGGTTTCTGGCGATGGGAATGGATAGTTATCTGGCAAAACCGATTGACATCAATGGTCTGATGGAAAAAATTAGTTTTGTGGGTCGAGACCGGCAAGAGTTTCCGGATAAGGTTGAGCTTGGGGACCATGGCGAAATTATTTTTACAAATAAATCTGGGAATAAAGACACTGAACATTATACTTCGGTAATGCAGGAAATCGAGCATTGCGTTAAAGAACTCGACGATCATTTTGAGAGCATGCAATATGAAGCCATAGAATCGATTGCCAATCGGCTGAAAAACCTGTGCAATCAGATCGAAGCAGATGAATTAAAATTCTGTGCTTTTAAAATCGAATTGGCGAGAAGAAAAAATAATATTGAGGATGAGATTGAGTACTTCAGCTTATTTAAAGAAGCGTATGATGTTTTTAAAAAGTCACTTAGCAATTAAGTTATAAGCTATTAGGCAATGAAGTACGAAATAACGACGTAATAGGAGGGATTGGGATGTTAAAGATACTCATAGCTGAAGATGATTTAGCCAGCAGAAAATATTTGTACAAATTATTATCAGAATATGGTGAGTGCGATCTGGTTGTTGACGGACTGGAAGCAATCGATGCTTATCTGATGTCGCTTAAGGAAGAGAGCCCTTATGAGCTGATCTGTCTTGATGTCATGATGCCGAAAGTTGATGGAGTCAGGGCGTTAAAGGCTATTCGTGATCTGGAAATACAAAAAGGGGTTCCACGTGAAAAACAAGCCAAGATCATCATGACGACCGTTCTGGCTGAATCGGATTTTGTGCAAAAGGCCTTTGAATATGGGTGTGACGCGTATGCATCCAAACCCATTGATTCCGTCAAATTTCTGGAAGTCATGGAAAAGCTAAAGCTTGTGAAGAATAAAAATTCTTAATAGGACGCCTGCGTTACCCTTTAATTTCGGCATGGTATTCCTGCAGGGACTTTAAGGTTATTCCAGATGCGCCATTCGCGTCATAGGCGGCAATGCCTTTGACGCTTGCCGCGGCAGCGGTCATCGTGGTGATATACGGGACCTTATACTTGATTGCCGCTTTGCGGATATAGGCATCTGCATGTTTGCTGCGTTTGCCGGACGGCGAATTGATCACCAGATGGATTTCCTTGTTGGTGATACTGTCCACGATGTTCGGACGGCCTTCATACAGCTTCTTGATTCTTTCGGCTTCGATTCCGTTCTGCAGCAGGAATTTGTGGGTCCCTTCTGTAGCCATGATCTTAAAGCCGGTCTGAGCAAAACTCCTGGCCACCTCGAGTGCGGCAGGCTTATCGTCGTCATTGACGCTGATCAGCACAGTACCTGATTCCGGCAGCGGGGACTTGGTTGCTTCCTGTGCTTTGTAGTAGGCTAGACCAAACGAATCGGCCAGGCCGAGTACTTCGCCGGTCGAACGCATTTCCGGTCCGAGTACAGGGTCAACTTCGGTAAACATATTAAACGGGAAAACTGCTTCCTTGACTCCGAAATAAGGTACTGTTTTGGAAGTCAAGTTTTTAACGGATGTTTCCTTACCGTCATTGACAGCCATCATAATTTCGGTCGCAATACGGGCCATGGAAATATTACAGACTTTGGACACGAGTGGTACGGTCCTTGAAGCTCTCGGATTTGCTTCCAAGACATAAACCTTGTCGTCGGCGATTGCATACTGCATGTTCATCAGCCCGATAACGTTCATCTCTTTGGCAATTTTTTTCGTGTATTCCACAATCGTTGCGAGGTGCTTTTCAGGGATGCTGATCGGCGGAATGACGCAGGCCGAGTCTCCAGAGTGGATACCGGCCAGCTCGATATGTTCCATGACGGTAGGTACAAAAGCATCCTTGCCGTCCGCGATCGCGTCGGCCTCCGCTTCGATCGCATTGCTCAGGAAACGGTCGATTAGAATCGGCCGGTCGGGCGTCACGCCTACCGCAGCTGCCATGTAACGGCTTAGCATCTCTGCGTCGTGAACAACTTCCATACCACGTCCACCCAGAACAAACGAAGGACGGACCATCAGAGGATAACCAATCCGGTCAGCGATAACAAGCGCCTCTTCCAGGTTGACGGCCATTCCGGATTCCGGCATCGGAATATCCAGCTTTTCCATCATCTTACGGAACAAATCGCGGTCTTCAGCCAGCGCGATGGTTTCCGGGGTTGTGCCGAGAATCTTGACACCGGCTTTTTTGAGCTCATCTGCAATGTTCAGTGGGGTCTGGCCGCCAAACTGCACGATTACGCCAAGTGGTTTTTCTTTTTCGTAGATGCTCAGGACATCTTCAACGGTAAGTGGTTCAAAATATAGTTTATCGGAGGTATCGTAGTCCGTAGAAACCGTTTCGGGATTGCAGTTTACGATGACAGTCTCATAGCCAAGATCACGCAGCGCAAAGGCGGTATGCACGCAGCAGTAGTCAAACTCTATGCCCTGACCGATGCGGTTCGGTCCGCCACCGAGGATCATTACCTTTGGCTGGTTGCTGCTTGTGGTCTTGTCGGGAGCATTATAGGTAGAGAAATAATAGTAGGCATCTTCAACGCCACTTACTGGGACAGCTTCCCAGCCTTCCACTACCCCCAGAGCAACTCTCTGTTTACGAATTTCCGCTTCACTTAAGTTTAAGAGCATTGCAAGGTAACGGTCTGCAAAGCCGTCCTTTTTGGCCTGAGTCAGCAGTTCATCCGGCAGCTTTTGGCCGCTGTATTTTAAGATCTCTTCTTCCAGCATTACAAGTTCTTTCATTTGCTGCAGGAAGTAAGGCTTGATATAGGTCAAAGCGTACAGATCATGGATATCTGCGCCTTTGCGCAGCGCTTCGTAAAGGATAAACTGACGCTCGCTGGTCGGTTCGGCCAGCATGGCCATCAGTTCTTCCAGAGACCGCTGATGGAAATCTTTCGCAAAGCCCAGGCCGTAACGGTTGATCTCGAGAGAGCGAATGGATTTTTGCAGCGCTTCTTTGTAGTTTTTCCCGATACTCATGACTTCACCGACGGCGCGCATCTGAGTTCCAAGCTTGTCCACTGAACCCGGGAATTTTTCGAAGGCCCAGCGCGCATACTTGATAACAACGTAGTCGCCTGAAGGTGTGTATTTGTCCAGAGAGCCGTCTCTCCAGTACGGGATTTCGTCCAGGGTCAGCCCTGCCGCCAGCATGGAAGAGATCAGCGCAATCGGCAAACCTGTTGCTTTGGAGGCCAATGCTGAGGATCGGGAAGTACGCGGGTTGATCTCAATGATGACAACCCTACCGGTCTTCGGATCATGCGCAAACTGCACATTGGTGCCGCCAATGACTTCAATGGCTTCGACGACAGAATAAGAATATTTTTGCAGGCGCTCCTGAAGCTCGGGACTGATCGTCAGCATTGGGGCCGAACAAAAGGAATCGCCGGTGTGGACACCAATTGCATCAATATTTTCAATAAAACATACGGTGATCATCTGGTTTTTGGCATCACGGATGACTTCAAGCTCGAGTTCTTCCCAGCCAAGTACGGATTCTTCCACCAGGATCTGACCGACCAGGCTTGCGGCAATACCGCGGCTCGCAATCACGTTCAGTTCTTCAGCATTGTAAACCAGACCACCGCCGGTTCCGCCCATGGTGTAAGCCGGGCGGATAACCACCGGATACCCTAGTTCCTGGGCAATCGCTTCAGCCTCTTCTACGCTGTAGGCTGCTTTACTGAGGGGCATTTCAATACCGAGCCTGTTCATGGTTTCTTTGAAAGCAATTCGGTCTTCACCACGTTCAATCGCATCCAGCTGAACACCAATGACTTTGACGTTATACTTCGTAAGAACGCCTGCCTGATGCAGCTCGGAGGAAAGGTTCAAGGCCGACTGACCGCCCAAATTTGGCAGCAGGGCATCGGGACGTTCCTTGGCGATGATTTTCGTCAGACTTTCAAGGTTTAATGGTTCGATATAGGTGACATCAGCAATTCCGGGGTCTGTCATGATGGTGGCAGGATTGGAATTGACCAGTACGATCTTGTAGCCCAGTTTGCGAAGCGCTTTACAGGCCTGGGTCCCCGAATAGTCAAACTCGCAGGCTTGTCCAATCACAATGGGACCTGACCCAATAATCAGGATACTATTAATATCGGTCCTTTTTGGCATGTTGTATTTCCTTTCTTTATAAAAAATAAAGCTGAAATCCTCATAGCCATTTTATCAAAAAAAAGAGAATAAGATGATTCTTTTTATAAAGAATTATGTATTCTATATACATAATAATTATTAATCACCAGGATCTGGCAACCGGTTAAACGTCAACGCAGTATTTGATCTTAGGACGAAAGTACTATCCTAAGGTCATTTTTTTATGAAAATCAAGTATTTCTACAATTTTCGCAGGAAGTAAATGGTATAATTACTTTTACTCATTAAGATTTTGAGCCAAATACGAAGGGAGGAGATACATATAAATTTTTAGTCAATTTCAACATGAAGATCTGTCTTAACAAAATTGACATTAATAAAAAAGTTATAGCTTCACGGCAGTAAAACCATTAATATTTCCTTTCATGGTCTTCTTTTACATCAGGAGGAGGAAATTATTATGAAGATAAGAGTTTGGATCATTGACTGCATGGGGGAAAAAGCCAGACTCTGCCTGTCTGAGGATGACAATACACCGGAAATATTAGCAGGACCAAAAGTCTTTGAAAATAAAAAAATGCTTGTTGAAGCAATCATCTATACAAAAAAGGAAGCAAGAAAATACTTATCTAGAAATAAGCCGATGGATCAATAGTAAACGGCTTATTTCCCAAGCAAAAGACTTCGTTTCAAATTAAATGAAACGAAGTCTTTTGCTTTTTCATTCTTCTTTTGCTTTTTTAAAAAATATCTTTGATAACTTTGAACACAACACCAACAATTTCAACATGATCAGGTTCTAACGCTCGGTAGGCAGGGTTGGCCGGTTCCAGCGTAATTCTATCATCAACCTTGTAGAACCTTTTGCAGGTTACTTCTTCCCCGTTGATCCTAGCTATCACTGTCTGTCCGTTTTGGGCGGTTTGCTGTTTTCTTACCAGCACGAGGTCGCCGTTATTGATTTCTAAATCAATCATAGAATCGCCTCTAATCTTCAGGGCAAAGACCAATTCATCTTCACGGACAAACGAACGGGGAACAGGCAAATAATCTTCAATGTCTTCAAAAGGAATGGCTGGGGTTCCGGCGGGGACTCGGCCGACAATTGGAACCATAGCAAGATCAGGAATAGTATGTCCGTTATTAAAATTTGGCAGTTCGTTCATCGCAGGGTTATTACCCAGCAGGCTATCCAGAGAGACCCCAAAGAAATCAGAAATTTTTTGCAGAAATTTATAATCCGGTTCTCTTAAACCAAGTTCATACAAAGACAAAGCTGAACGCGACACTTCCAGGTGTAAGGCCAACTGGTTCTGCGTAATTTTCTTCGTCCCACGCAAATATTTTAAAGTTTCACCAAAATCCACATCATCACCTCTAAGAAAATATTCTACTCTACAATGAGTAGCAATTCAATAGGACAAAATGTAAATAACAACATAAAATTCCAAAAATATAAGTTGACTGCTACAAAATGTAGCAATATAATTAATATACGCTTTGAATTGGAACGTAAGAACATTTGGTTCCGGACAAAAAAGGGGTGTGAAGTTTTGCGGAAATCACAGATAACAGACACAGAGGATATGCTGAAAAATTACTATCGAAGCTTGAATGAATTGTGGGTGAAAAAGGGGATTATTAAAAACCTTAGAAAAAATGCTGAGGAGATCAGAAATATTTTGCTGGATGTCAATGAACTGGTACCCTCTAAAGGGATCGTTGCACGATATATGGCTGTTTCAGGCGGTTGTATGTACGTTTGCGATAGGACTGCGCAAAACTATTATGAATTTACTTCATCCGTAGAAAAATTTGAGAAGAGATTAGCTGCGTTGCTGCACCGCAGTGCCAAACTGAAGATTCAGATCATCTATCTTGAATCAGCCATTGAAGGGATTACTTATGTCTTAAGTTTACTTGACCCTGTTGACCGGACAATATGTGAGAAGTGTTACGGTCTTAAGGAGCACAGCAATCTTCAAATTGCCAAAGAACTTCGAATGGACGAAAAAACAATTCGGTGCAGAAGGAAAAAAATTAATCAGAAGCTCAGTCTTTACCTGCAGGACCGTTTGTGTGTGAATCAATAATCAGACGATGCAAAGAGATTTCCGAACTTTTTCCTGGCTTTTGCCGAATTAATCCTTGAAAATAACGTATGCTTGTTACAGTGGAAGTATTCTCCATAAAGAACATACACGAACAACTGGAGAGGAGAGTGAACATGAACGACACCGCTATGAAAGGTATGGAAGCCGCCTTGCAAAGCTATTACCGGAAATTAGATGAACTGCAGGTCAAGAAAAGAGCTTTGGAAGCAGTGGAAAAGAATGCCGAAGATATCAGAAGAATATTATTGGATGTAAATCAGCTTATTCCTTCCAAAGGAACAGTTTCGAGCTATCGTCCCGTCCTGGGAGGAGGAAACGGCCTGATCTGTGATCCAACTGCGCAAGCTTATGCGGAATTTACACGCTCCATGGAAAAATCGCAAAGGGAGCTTGTGATTTTGCTTGAAAAAAAGATTAGGCTAAAAATGGAGATCATGCATCTGGAATCTTCCATTGAGGGGATTGGTTTTGCGCTAAACTTGCTGGATCCCGTGGAACGAATGATTTGTGAACAGTATTATGGTTTAAAAAGAAAAAGTAATTTGCAAATCGGACTGGCATTGAATATGGACGAAAAGACCATAAGATATCGCCGGAAAAACATTAACCAGAAACTTAGGGATTATTTGAAAGTAAAACACCTTGTTAAGTCCGGCTAATCGCACAAGAATGAGACAAGCCACATATTAATGTATAAGACCTGATACTTTATGAATATTTATCTAATGAAGGACAGGTCTTATTTTCTTTGGTCTATCGGAAAGGTGGGAAAGCGGATGATGCCTTTAAAATCAGCAAGCGTATCTTACCCCTATGGTGTCAGAAACAGTGTATATGGTAAAGGTTATCACCAGGGAATTGATCTGATTTCAGAAAATAAAGTGATATATGCTGTTGTTGCAGGCACTGTCATTAAGGCAGCCTATGCCGGTGGTCAGGGTGCAGATCCGACAGGGTGGGGAAATTACGTTATCCTGAGAACCAGGAATGGCAATTACGATCTGATCCATGCCCATCTTGCCTCCATGAAGGTGACCCGCGGACAGACACTCAATGAAGGAACCATTCTCGGTATGATGGGCAGAACCGGAAACACCACCGGCCCTCATCTTCATTTTGAGGTCAGGAGAGCGCCGTGGACAAACAATCATGAAATTGATCCAGCTGTGTTTCTAGGGATGGAGAATGAAGAAGGGCCTGTAAAAAGTCTTTCTGCGAATTCAAGTGAGGAGGGAAAAAAGATGGTTCAAAATATCATTTTATGTAATCCGGGTCCGGATGAGAGAGCAGCAGCTTATCTGGCAGATTATCTGAAGGCACCGGTATGTTACCTTGCGAATGTGACAAAAGAGTTTATTGACTGTGCAGAAAAAGTTTATGTGATCGGCAACAATTATCAGGTAGTAGCAAAATCAATCAATATCATCGGCATGGATCGCTACGATACCTGCCAAAAAGTGCTTGATCTATGTAAAGGAAAGTAAGGAGGAAGTTATGGATACGATTACGTTGCCCCAGACTTTTTTTACCCTGCAGGATCTTTCATCACTCGGTGGTACAGTAATTGCTGTCTACGTCATTGTATCTTTCCTGAAAGATTACCTGAAAATATTGGGAAAGAGAATTTCCAAAGACGGGTCAGGGGACTGGATCGTGCGTCCGTCCTCTGTCCTGATTTCCTTCCTGATTATTATTTGGACACTGGTCATTCGGGAAGAAGTTAGTGCTGAAAACATTGGACTGGCCGTCATTAATGCTTTTCTTGTTGCGTTGATCGCCGGAGCCGCGCATGACTATATTGTGGCTCCAACGAAGGAGAAAGCTGTTTTGCAGGCCATGGATAAAGAGAATTTGAGAAATAATCTCGAAAACCAAGGATCATCTGAGGCAAAAAACATATCTAATTCAAATAACATATCTGGATAATAAGGTTTTTAACGGATAAAGTTTTCCGAACTTTTTCCGGTTATTTGCCGATTTTGAAGCAAGATTTCGGGTATGCTGAGTACAGTGAGAATCACACCAAACATAGTTTGGTAACTTAATTGGAACGTCCTTGTAAGGGCGTTTTTATTTTAAGTATTAAAACGGAGTGCTGGAAACGGCGGGTACGATGCAATCCAGAAGGCAGGGAGGGGCCGGGGTGCATAAAATATAGATTTGGTGGAAAGGAGGTAAGAACAAAAAAATGCAAGCAATCATTGATGCGGTCAGCAGTCTGGTCCAGACCGCTTATCCGGATTATGACATCTATCTGGAAGAGATACAGGAAGGCTTTAGCAGACCTTCTTTTTCTGTGGTCTTTATTCAGGAAACACAGACAGATAAGAACCAGCGTTTTTATGCCCGAAACATTATTTTATATGTCATTTTTAATGCGGCGTTGAATGCCAATAACAACCCTGACAAAGCGATGCAGTATACAGTCTACGAAAACATCCGGGAGTTATTCAGCAGCGGTTTCTTCAGTGTCGGGGATAGGAAAATCAAGATCCGGCAAATCACCGGAGGACCGAAAGGAAAAGAAATTTATCTTGGATTTAACCTTGATACCACCGAAAGCAGACCGGAGCCTTCCGGACAGGCTGAGCTAGCCGGAAGTATGCAAATTCAGTTTGATATGTAAACACGTTTTTGAGAGGGTATAAACGTTTTTAATTGTAACCTGTTTTAATTAAAGTAGTCAGATTAATGAAATTGGAAATAAAAAGGAGGCAAAAAATATGCCATTACCCAAAATCAACATTTTGTTTCAGGAGGCTGCAAACACAGCCATCCTCCGAGGAGAGCGCGGAATTGTGGCGCTAATCCTGAAAGATAGTGTCCACAACGGAGCCAATGTCTACGAAACGAGCAGTGATATTCCCGCAGATCTCAGCACCGCGAACAAGGAACAGCTCCAGCTGGCCTTTACCGGCGGGGTGAATCCACCGCTGAAGCTGTTGGTCTATATCCTACCAACCACAGCCGAGAATTACACGGATGCCCAGACCTATTTGGAAGGGTCGCAATGGAACTATCTAACAGTCCCTGGGATCAGCTCGGTTGATGCCGCTTCAATGGCAACCTGGCTCAAAGGCTTAAGGGACACGCAGAACCTCAGAGTTAAAGCCGTTCTGCCGAATGCGGCTGCCGACCACGAAGGAATTATCAATTTTGCCACAGATAGTATCGTGATCGGCGGATCCACATACAGCGCGGCAAATTACTGCTCCAGGATTGCTGGGATTTTGGCAGGAAATCCGCTTTCAATCAGTTCGACGTTCCAGGTCTTGTCCGAAGTTGACGATGTTCCGCATTTAACAAACAGTCAGTTTGACACGGCGATCGATGCCGGGAAACTGGTGCTGATGAATGATGGAGAAAAGGTGAAGATTGCGCGCGCTGTCAACAGTCTGACTACGACGACTGCGGATAAAGGTGCAGCCTTTAAGAAGATTAAGCTTGTGGATATCATGGATATGATCTATGCCGATATTAAGAAGACCACGAATGATGCGTATATTGGGAAACTGCCTAATACCTATGACAATAAATGCCTGCTGATTACCGCGATCCGGGCCTACTACGAATCTCTGGAAAATCAGCAACTGTTGGACCGTGGAAAAAATTCTGTCGATATCGACATTACTGCCCAGAAAACTTATCTGCAGTCCGCCGGGGTAGATACCAGTACGATGACAGATCAGCAAATCAAAGAGGCCAATACCGGAGACAAGATCTTCCTTTCCGGACCGATCAAAATCGTGGATGCGATCGAAGACTTTGAACTGAAAATCAGCATCTAGTAGATAGATATTTATTTATAAATAAGAAAAGGGGAGAAAAATTATGGCACTGAGTCCCGATAGAATTATGAACGGAACCCATGGCGAAATTTGGCTGGATGATGAAAAGGTGGCTGAATGCAGCGGCCTTCAGGCCAAGATTAATCTGATGAAAAGTGATGTTCAGATCTGTGGCCGAATGGCAAAAGGATATAAGGTCACCGGATGGGAAGGCAAAGGAAGCCTGAAGCTTCATAAGGTTTCCAGCCGGATGATCAATAAGATCGCGCAGGACATCAAAAATGGCAAGGGAACCACCTGCACGATTGTTTCCAAGCTGGCCGATCCCGATGCCTATGGTTCGGAACGTATTGTCCTAAAGAACGTGATGTTTGACGAAGTGTCCCTGGCTGACTGGGAAGCAGGAAAAAACGGTGAGGAAACGATCCCGTTTACCTTCAGCGATTTTGATTTGCTGGATGTGATTGATCCTGCGCTGGTTCAAGCGTAGAAAAATTTTGTTAGTTTTTTCAACAGTGATACATTTGTTTTTTTTGGGTAGTCACCGTAATGGATGGCCGCTTTCGGTCGTTGTGTCATCCTTGACACAAAATCCCGCGCTTCGCATCGTGCTCCGCTTGACGCTGGCCATCCATTACGGAGACTCAATCAGAGGTCAGTGCAAGCTGTACTTTGAAATTCCGGCTAGAAAAGATTTGCATGCTCAGCTACCGCGCCAACGCTGGGCAAGGCTTATCTTGGGTGTCGGAAAGTAAAATAGATATGAAAGGAATTAAAAAAAATGAATACATTGGAACTGCTGTTAAAAGCAGATACAGATCAATTCAAGCTTCCAATTCGGAAAGTTGAAATACCAAGACTCTCCGCCTTGTTTGGCGGTCAGGCGGTATTTACCTGTCAAGCGTTATCGCCGTCTAAATATAATGAAATCCAGGAAGCCGCTGCTGACTTTACCAATAGCCAGATTCAGGGGATCGACATGGGAGAAGTCCAGATGGCCACGGTACTGGCAGGTGTGATTGAGCCGAATTTAAAAGATAAGGAGCTTATGGCCCATTTTAAAGTTCCCACACCGGCTGAGCTAGTAAAAAAACTGCTGCTTCCGGGTGAGATTGTAATGATTTTCAATGTTATTTCCGAAATTAGCGGCTTCGGAGACGACGTGATTAAAGAAATAAAAAACTAATCAGCACGGATGGCTGGGCAGAAATGCTGTACTACTATTGGGTAACCAAAGGCATCCGTCCATCCGTGCTTGCCTCGCTGCCGTATGGAGAAAAGCTTGTAATCAGGGCGTTTTATGAGAAGGAGATTCGGGAATTAAAAGTTGAACAATAAATAATACCTTGGATTATCGAGGTTTATGCCAGAAAACGAGTACTCTTGATGCTAAAGTTTATTTATTGTTAAAAATATTATTAAATGCTTTATAAGAACAATTGAAAGCTAGGTGATTATTTTGCAAGATACAACTTTAAGGGGGAATTTTTTACAGGAATTAAGCAAAGGTCAGAAATATCGCAGTAACCTAATAAATTCTAATCCATATTTTAATCGCTATGCGTTATACAATAATATTGAAAACCAAAAAAATAAATCTCCTTCTCAAAAAAAACAATCTAAACCGACGCATCTAGGCAGCTTTATCATTGATAATATACAAAGAATGTATTCTATTTTTGACGATTGGCTTTCTGAAACCGCTTTAAAAGAACTGAAAAAATCCCAGAAATTTTTTGTGAAAGGTCATACTAAACCGTTAACTATTCTTCCACAAATAATGTATGAGATAGCTACGGCAAAAAAGGAAAAAGGCACACTTGGATTTAAGGACAAACTTGAAATTTTCGGAAAGGTTGGATTGAGCTCCATATTTGAAGGGATTTTTTCAAGTTTAGTAAAACAAATGATAAAACAAATTCCCAAAATATTAGTGGGGAGACTGGGAACGCTAGGTGCTTCCCTTGGGTTTGCAGGGTTATTAGGCAGCCTTGCAGTGAATCCCTTAGCGCTAGCGGTTATATCAGTTGTTGTCGGATCAATTGCTGCAACAATAATAGATAATTTGCTACAAAAACTATTTAATTCAACAGGGATAGGAGTTGTTGGTCAAGGGAAAAAAAATAATACGAAACAATTTGCCATCGGCATCCCCCGCGTCCCTTATGATAACTATCCTGCCCTCCTGCATGAAGGCGAATCTGTTCTGACCAAAAGAGAAACCAACAATATACGCTCAGGTTTTGGTTCGGTCAGCATCGCTAAACTTTCGGACACGATCATTGTTCGTGAACAGGCCGATATCGACAGGGTCGCTAATGCCCTTGTCGGTAAAATTAAGATGGCAGCTGTAAATATGGCTTAGCAGTAGGGAGGTAAATCACATTGGAATTTTGGCTCAAGAACTACAATAATACAGAGACACTGCAGCTTCCGATCCCGCCGTCCTCCTTTGATATTACTCAGGGCAATCTGAATACAACAGTTAACATACAGGATGCAGGGGAAATCAACCTGATCGGCAAAGAAAAGCTGGCGACAATCACCTTGAACTCTTTCTTTCCCAAGGAAGAGTATTATTTTTGCCAGTATAGCGGATTCCCGTCTCCTTATGACTGTGTTGGTCGCATTGAAAGCTGGAGGAAGTCTGGGAAACCGGTCAGACTGATCATTACATCAACGGACATCAATATTTCGGCGTCCATTGAGAGATTTCAATACGGCGAAAAGGGAGAAGGTACCGGAGATGTTTATTTCATACTTGAACTGAAGGAATATCGGCAAATCACTGCGCAGACGGAATCAACAACATCTTCGACAAGTCCATCGCAATCCCAAAACTCCAGATCATCCGACAGAAATGTGCCCCCATCCTACATCGTAAAATCAGGAGATACTTTGTGGGCTATTGCTAAAAGGTTCTATGGCGATGGAGCAAAGTATCCAACTCTGGCAGCGAAGAACAACATCAAGAATCCAAATCTGATCTATGCCGGGCAGGTGCTGAAGCTATGAAAATCTATTTGATTGAACCCAGCCAAAGGACCGACATCACCCAGCTAATCAAAAAAATTGTCTGGAGCGGAGATGAAAAACAAGCAGCCCGAAAGATGGAACTTGAAGTGACCGCCTCAACGGATGAAAACATCCCGAAAATAAGCTTAAGCCCGGGCAACATGCTCAAACTGTTGGATGATAACGGAGTTGAGCTGTTTGCAGGGGTTATTTTTTACCAGGAAAGATCCAGGTCAAACCATATGATCCGCGTGACGGCCTATGACAGCTTAATTTACTTACTTAAATCTAAAGCAACCTATAACTTTAAGAAGACTACGGCTGAATCGATTGCAGCCAGGATCGCCAGTGATTTTGTTCTTTCAGTCGGGGAACTCAAGAAAACCGGTATCATCCAAAACCTGCTTGTCAATGCGCAAAGTCCGTATGAGATTATTACAGCGGCTTATACAGCAGCGGGCAAGCAAAACGGCAAAAGATACAACGTCCAAATGCAGAATGGAAAGTTGTTTGTACTCGAAAAAGGGACGATTACAGCGATTACAGCATCTCTAGTTATTGGGTCGAATCTGAATATTACGGATGCCACTTATTCTGAAAGTATTGAAAATATGATCAACCGGGTCATGATCTATAACGATAATGGAGACAGTCTGGGTAAAGTCGAGAGCCAAGAATGGATGAAGAAATACGGTGTTCTTCAGGAAATTTATCAAAAGGAAGCCGGCAGCGATCCAAAAACTGTAGCGAAAAGCATGCTGAAAGGATTGGAACGGAACGGAAATATTTCCGTCCTGGGGAACAGTGAATGTCTTACCGGTAAATCAGTAAAGATTCTAGAACCGTTTACAGGACTCAAGGGGTTGTTTGAAATCGCGACGGATGCCCATACCTGGCAGGATGGCAGCTATATGATGGACCTCGGGCTGAAATTCAGCAATATCGAATAAGCAAACAGGAGGATCAACATGGAACCAAAAAACCCCTATTCAGAACTGGTAATGCTTATACAGGATCAGGGATCAAAGTATAATCCACCCTATATCTGTATCGGCCAGGTGACAAATCCACCGCCGAAGCTCCGGATTAAAATGGGGGACCTGCAGCTGGATTCAGAAAACTTGCTAATGTCCGATGTCCTTCTTGATCATGACCGTCAGGCTATCCTAACCACAACCGAAGGTTACGGCGAAACGACGGAGGGCGTACTTCAGATTGAGAGTTGTCTGCAAAAAGGTGCTCTGGTCGCTTTACTTCCTTTAGAAAGAGAGCAAACCTATATCGTCTTAAGCAAGGTGGTGAGCCCAAATGGGTGAATCAATTTTCCCATTTATTCTGGAAACAGTTACAAAGGAAAATTCCACAGCAAGCAATCAAACAACCATACAGAGGGAGTACGCCTGGGATTTCGACCGCGACTGTTTTCAATTGGTCGACGGAAAGCTAAGCACCGTAACCGGGCAGGATGCAGTGAAAATCTGGGCGATGAAAGCCTTGCGGGTACCAAGATGTAGATATCTGGCGTACTCCTGGGATTACGGTCACGAACTGGAAAACCTTTTTGGCCAAAGTCTGAGTAAAGAGGCGACCCTGAGTGAAGCAAAACGGTACATCTCTGAGGCTTTACTTGTCAATCCAAACATTACAGAAGTAAAAAATCTTAATGTTAATTTGGAGAATGCAACATTAAAAGTTACATGTGCACTCGTAACAGATTATGGAGAGGTGAATGTCGTTGTTTGAAGCACAAACTTATGAGGAAATCCTGCAAAGGCTAAAAAGCAAAGTACCTTCCGAGATAGATACTACGGAAGGCAGTTTTATTCATGATGCTTTGTCCCCTGCAGCGTTGGAAATCGCCCAGCTGTATACCAGTCTGGATTTAGTTTTGACTCTGGCTTTTGCACAGACGACCAGCGGCCAATATCTCGATTACAGGGCTGGAGAACATGGGCTGACCAGAAAGGCTGCTGTAAAGGCAGCCGGAATCGTCAAAGTCACAGGGAATCCGGGTGTAGCAATCGGCCAGGGAACAATCTTTTTGACCGACGGTGGAATTGGATTTGAATCGACCAAGGCAGCAGTTATCCAGGACAATGGGTCAGTCGATATTTCTGTTCAGGCAGCGGAGGAGGGAATCACAGGCAATGTTCCTGCAGGGGCAGTCAAAACATTGCAGGTTGCTCTTCAGGGGGTCACGGAAATCACGAATGAAAGCGCGATAACCGGAGGGACAGATCAGGAAAGCGATGAAGACCTTCTTTCCAGGCTGTTGCTGAAAGTACGGAATCCGGCGACGAGCGGCAATGCAGCACATTACCTGCAATGGGCCGGAGAGGTAAGCGGAGTCGGCGATGCCAAGGTTTTTCCATTGTGGGATGGAGCCGGGACCGTCAAGGTAGTTATCGTGGATTCGGAGAAAATACCGGCTGAAGCAGAGATAGTGGTAGCCGCAGCGGCGTATATTGAGTCAATGAGACCAGTCGGGGCCGAGGTGACGGTTGAATCAGCTGCCGGAGTCGATATCAATGTGGCGGCGACTGTCACCCTCGCAGAAAACTATACGCTCGGACAAGTGACAGATTCTTTTCGGGCACTATTGACGGATCACCTGAAAGATATCGCTTTTAAACAGGATTATGTTAGTTTTGCCAGGATCGGCAGTACACTGCTCGAGACCCCCGGGATATTGGACCATACCGGACTTATGGTTAACGGAGGAACAGCGAATATTGCGATCGGTATTACCTTTGATAACTGCCAAGTCGCAGTAGCTGGGACGGTGACGCTGGCATGAGTGACCGGATAACCATCGTCAAATCCTATCTTCCTAACTGGCTAACGGAGAAGGAGCCGATCAAATCGGTATTGGAATCCTTTGGACGGGATACCGGCCTGGCGGAAGACGCTGTCAAGGATGTCCTTTCCCAATGTTTTGTTGATACGGCGACCTGGGGCATCAAATACTGGGAAGAGTATCTTGGAATTTCTGTAAATGAAAGCAAACCGTTAAGCTACAGGCAGAGTGTTGTTAAAGCCAAACTTAGGGGTGCCGGTACGACCACAGCTGCGTTAATCGAAGCAACGGCCGAAAGCTATCAAAATGGGAATGTCGATGTCCTGGACCTCCCAGGGCAGAACAAAGTGCAGATCAAGTTTGCCGGTATTTACGGTATTCCCCCAAATATGTCCGATTTTCAGCCAGCGATTAATCGGGCCATTCCAGCGCACCTCATGGTCGAGTATCTGTATACGTATCTGACCTGGTTAGCGTTGAATGGGGCAGGGCTAAGCTGGGCTGAGCTGGATGCAGCCCAATTCACCTGGGCGAAATTTGAAACCTGGAATCCGGAGCAGGAACCAATCTGAAATGAACAATAAAGGACAAAGGAGCGAAGAAGAATGCCGGAATATACGACTCAATTTAACTTACCGAAATCATTGGCCAATGAAAACGTCAGTTTGGCCGCACATAATAGTTTGGTGGAGGCAATTGATACCAATATTGGGAATGCGTTAGCGGAGCATAAGGCGGATTATGTATACCAAACAGCAGGAGGAACGGCTACAGCAATTACTCTTACAAACGTAATTTTGGAAGATGGACACCCCAAAACATTTATTGCTTCAGCAAATAATAATGGAGCTGCCACAACCATAAACAACAAACCGTTATACAAGCCTAACACTACAGATACACCAAGCCTTGTCACTGGCAAGGCTTATACCATTTGGTACGATGAAATCGGTGACTGTTTTTTTATCAAAGCTAGTGGTGAGGGAACTGCCGTTGTCAGTCACGTACTAGCCGGAGATACATTTACAAATGACAACGGAACTTATACAGGAACTATGCCCAACAGAGCTGGAGAAACAGCCGCACTTTCTAGTGCTGTTTCTGGAACAACCTTAAAATTGCTTGCTTCAGAAGGGTACAGGGATGGTGTGGATGACAAGGTAACAATAACGGATGCTGATTTTGTGGCGGCAAACATTAAGGCAGGTGTATCTATATTTGGTGTAACAGGAATGCTTCCAGAACCGCTTGGTAGTATTATTGGTAGTTATGAGGTTACAGACAATACGATTGAGACTGGTGATTTGGTCAAATTTATCAATGAAAAAGCGTCTCCCGTTAGCGCAACTTATCAAGTATCAAACACTGTAGTTAATTCAGCATATTCACAGGCAATAAGCGCAGTTTTAATTGACGATTATAAAATACTTGTGTCCTATGTTGAACAATTAAGCAGCTACACTATGAAAGTTGTTGTTTTAACAATAACGGGTTTAACTGTAACTGTAGGCACTCCGGTGACAACAAGCGTCGCTTATTGCCTCGGTACATCACTAGCAAAACTGGATACAAATAAAGCTGTTCTCTTGTATTTTACACAACCAAATAATTATTATGTATATGCAAGAGTAATAACGGTTTCAGGTACAACGCCTACACTTAATACCGCGTTAAACTTGTATACAGATGGCACATACATGGCAAGTAGTTTAAGTCTTAGATTAATAGACACAAACAAGTTAATTTGCAGCTGGGCATATAATACAACCGTTGCAACGTGTACATTGAGTTGTACCGATACAACATTGACAAATGGAACAATCTTTAATTCTGCGACAGACGGTTATCAAGGTGGCACAACGCTTAGTATATTATCAACAACAAAAGCCTTGTTAATATATGAATCGTTTGTGTCAACAACTTACTATATACGAGCAAAAGTTTTAACGGTATCTGATACAAGTATATCAGGAGGAACGGCAGTTAATATTGACACTCACACCGCCAGTTTTAATATACTTGATCGTGGCTCACTTCCTTTAGATTCTAGTCGCGTTATATTTGCTTATAAAGATGTTAGCAATAGTAATTACGGTACAGCGGTTATTTTAAGTATTTCTGATACGAATATTATAGTTAATACATCTGTTGTTTTTGAAAGTAGCATGACAGTTCAAGACCTTGCTATTGCATTATTTGATACTAACGTTGTTAGGGTAACTTATGGTTATACAAGTAAAACAATTTTGTTTATTATAAATAATGTGACAATTAGTGTCGGAACTGCAAGCACATACACAACAAATAGTACATCTATGGAAATCCTTATTAAAATGCAAAGTGCAAAATATTTTGTTGTTATTAGAAATGACAGTAGTAATAACGGTTATTTGACAGTTTCCGATATAACTTTCATTAAAAAGGGTGAGGGTGTTGCTGTAAATGGCGGTACGATTGGACAGACAATTACATGTTACGATTGGAGGTAATTAAATATGATTTTGGTCGAAAATGAAATAGTTATATCCATTATGGATTCTTATGAACAGAAAGAGAATGGTAAATTGATCAATGGCTGCATCTATCCAATGGGTGAGGTTTTTGACGTCGAAGCACCTTCTGAAGTCGCTCCCCAAAAATACTGTTACAGCAAATCACGGGGATTTTATCTCAGCCAGAATTATGTCGAACGTAAAACTCCAGAGCAAGAACTTATTGATTTAAAGAAGAATCTTGGAGAAATGCCGCCAATTACTCCCCCAGTAACATTTGTTGACTATCAGGAAAATAAGCTCTATGAGCTTTCAAAAGCGTGCAAAGAAGCAATCTACGCGGGTATTGATGTTACAACTTCGCAGGGAGTTGAACACTTTTCTTTGAAGGAAGAAGATCAGATGAACCTTTCTGCTATCGGTATCGAGCTGGCAGGCGGAGCTACAGGCTTCCCTTATCATGCTGACAGTACATTATGCAGGAACTTTTCTGCTGAGGAGCTTTCAGCAATTATTGCTGCCGGGAAAGCTCATGTCACTTATAATACAACATATTATAATTACTTAGCCGCATGGGTAAAGCGTTGTACGACTATCGAAGAAGTGACAGCCATAACCTACAGAAGCCAGTTGCCGGAAGACATGCTTACAAACATGAACACCCTGCTCGGAATTGGGTGATCATTATGATTAAGAAGCAGTTGTTCCTTTTCTTTATCCTGGGGATGACTTACCTGACAATGGAGGGCTTCGCCAGAGGTTGGACAAATATATCAATGCTTTTCGTCTGCGGTACAGCTACGGTGCTAGTTGGCCAACTAAACTATCATTTGAAGTATTACAGCCTCAAAATTTGGCAACAATGCCTCATCGGGACCGTCATCGTTCTGGCGGTTGAATTTTTATCCGGGATGATCCTCAATGTTTGGCTCGGCCTTGGGATATAGGATTGTACCGAGAAACAGGGAAATGTCTATGGTCAGATATGCCCTCGATTCGCTATCCTTTGGTTTTTTCTGATGCCCTTTAATGTCTGGCTGGATGATTTATAAAGTTTATTAGGAGGTCAACCATAATGCCGTTCTTCACCCCGAAACTCTATCTAAAAAAACCCACCGAAACAGAACAGATGGAGCTAAGAGACTATAACGACAACCTGGATGTGATCGACAATGCGCTTACGGAACATTTTTCGGACCGGATAGCGCATTTGGAATGTTTAAGCCTGTATAAGCTCAACAAAGACGCTTTTGGTGTCTTTGTTGAGCTGCAGTGGAAACGGGAGAATGGGACGCTTGCCAAGCGGTCGGTCTTCAGCGGGGGAACTCCGCCGTATTATTCCGTCCGGACGGATACCTATTATCACGAAGACGGCGTAACCGCCAAGGCAATCAAGACCTATCTCCTGACCTATGACCAGGACAATACTCTGATCAGCGAGGTGTTGCAATAAGAAAAAGAAGGGAGGAAAGGGTCATGGCTGTCAACGGGATTGAGAAGAGAAAGAAAGGACTGGAAGAAAGATTGAAGGATCATGAAGAGACACTCCAGAAGCATGATGAGCGGCTGGCTATTTTGGAATCTTCCTCTGTACTGGAATCCAAACGGCTAGACAGTTTGTGCGAGCAGTTAATGGAGTTTAGCTTTGATATTAAGGAGATGCTTAGCAGTCACGACGAAAGGATGAAAGAGCAGGAGATGGAGTGCGTCAAAAAAGAAAAAGATATTGAAAGCCTGGCAGCTTCAGTTAAAGGAATCCTGTCAATTCTCAGATGGACTGCTACGACAGTATTCCTCCTGCTTGCAGGCTTTTTTATCTGGTACATTCAAATACTGCCCGCTTAGCCAGAAGAAAAGCTGAGCGGACTTCTTTTTCAAGTTGAATATACAAGTTATTTTTTTAACAAAAAGGAATTGCCTTAATTGCGTCGAATACCAAATAAAGTACAAATAATTGTTCGAGTAAGGGTGGAATAGAATGGAATTGCTCAAGGGACAAGATGCAATTAACGCACTCTGCGGCATATTGCCTTATGTTGTTAAGGCTCTTCCTCCTGACATGGCCTTATACGTGACGGATGGGAAAAAGTATCTTCAGGCAACCGAGGGAGAAGAGCTTACTATTGGTATTGAAGTCGGTAATGAAGTTTTGGGAACAGCTACCGAAAAATGTATGAAAGAGAACAGGAAGACCGTGTTTAATGTCCGGATCGGGACGTTGTTTCGCGGAGTTAATATACCGATACCTGATGAAAACGGAAGTCCTGTCGGGACGGTGGTATGTGCGACCGGAAGGAAGAAACAGCAGGATGTTAATGAGGTAGCTGTACAGCTGTCCAATTATCTGGATCAGATTGCCTCAGCGGTCGAGGAGATCGCCATGGGTGCCGGGAGACTGGCCGAAGTCGGTCAAGCCCTCTCCGTAAAGGCGCAGGAATCTAACCAGAAAATTAATGAAACTGAAGTCATTATCAACACCATCACAAACATCTCGAATCAGACGAATATGCTTGGTCTAAATGCCGCGATTGAATCGGCCCGGGCCGGGGAACACGGCCGCGGGTTCGGCGTAGTTGCCCAGGAAATCAGGAAGTTAGCCGAAAACAGTAAAAAAGCAGCGGAAGAAGTCCGGCAGATTATTGAGTCGATTTCTTCGGCGGTCACCGACATGACCAATGCAGCTGAAGAATCGGGACAGATCGCCCAGCAGCAGGCTGCGGCCACTCAGGAAAATGCAGCCACGATCGATCACTTGCGGAAGCTGGCGGAGACGGTAAAAGATACGGCTGCCAAATTGTAAATAACCATGATTGAAAAAACACCCGGTATTACAGATGTCGAGGCGGGCACATTGTGTCGCTCTTCGGACTCTGTTATGCCGGGTTTTCTTTTTACTTTAGTTTAATAATCAGTTGACCGGATTTTACCTGCTGGCCTTCGCTGATTAGGATGCTTTCGATTTCTCCGTCCGTTGGGGCCATAATATTTGTCTCCATTTTCATGGCCTCAATGATCAGCATGCTTTGTTTATTGATAATTTTTTCGTTTTCTTTGACAAATACTTTGGAGATAATTCCGGTGATCGATGAGGCGATTTCCTTTGGATTATTCGGGTCTGCCATCAGTGTGACGGAGACCTTTTCTTTTTCTTCAAAGTTTCGGTCAAAGATCCGTACTTCTCTTCTGTTACCGTTGATCTCAAAAAGCAGCGTCTTATAGCCTTCTTCATCCACATCGCGGACTTCAACCAACTTCAAGATCATGGTCTTGCCTTCGTCAAGTTCGATTTCGCTGGTCTCGCCTTCTTTCAATCCGTAGAAAAAGACGTGGCTTTCCAGGTTATAGAGATGCCCGAATTCATCCAGGGATCTGAGATAATCGCTGTATACTTTTGGATAAAGTGCATAGCTCAAGGCGTTCCGGATATTGGGCTCTATATGGTATTCTTCCTGGAGCTTTTTATTGATTTTTTCAAAATCGACCGCTTCAAGAATTTCACCGGGCCGGCAGGTAATCGGATCCTGTCCTTTCAGAACAATTTTCTGCAGCTCTTCTGGGAAACCGCCCTCCGGCTGGCCCATCATCCCTTTGAAATAGTCGACGACTGAGTCGGGAAACGCAAGCGCTTTTCCCTTTTCAAGCAGATTTCTTCTGGTCAGTCCGTTCTGGACCATAAAGATGGCCATATCTCCAACCACTTTGGAGGTAGGGGTAACCTTGACGATGTCACCGAGAATCTGATTGACCTCTATATACATCGCTTTGACTTCATCAAATTTGTGGCCAAGACCAAAACTTTCCACCTGTGGCTTTAAATTGGAATACTGGCCTCCAGGGATCTCATATTTGTATATTTCAGCAGTTCCGGATTTCAGTCCGGATTCAAACTGCTCATAGAACGTTCTGGCTTCACTCCAGTAATTGCAGAGCTTTTGAATATCATCGAGGTCCATTCCCGGATCCATCTTGGTATTGCGGAGCGCAGCAATGATTGAATCCATGGAAGGCTGGCTTGTAGTCCCTGCCATTGGACTGAGCGCCGCATCGACGATGTCCACCCCTGCTTCGGCCGCCATCAGAATTGTGGCGACAGCGTTTCCGCTGGTATCATGCGTATGCAGGTGAATCGGAATGGATATTTCCTGCTTCAGGGCTTTGATCAGTTTAGCTGCGGCATAGGGTTTCAGCAGACCGGACATATCTTTGATGCCAAGTATATGGGCGCCCATCTTCTCGATTTCTTTCGCCATCTTCAGGTAATAGTTCAGCGAGTATTTTTCTTTGCTTTCATCGAGGATATCCCCGGTATAGCATAAACATACTTCTGCTATTTTCCCGGTCTTCATCACTTCATCAAAAGCCACTTCCATGCCTTTCAGCCAGTTCAGGCTGTCAAAGATCCTGAAGATATCAATGCCTTGTACTGCGGCTTCCTGGATAAAGGCTCGGATCAGGTTATCGGGATAGTTGGTATATCCTACGGCATTGGCGCCACGGATCAGCATCTGGAACGGGATATTCGGGATGAGCTGTCTGAGTTTTTGCAGCCTGCGCCAGGGGGATTCCCGTAAAAAGCGGTAGGCAACATCAAACGTAGCTCCGCCCCACATTTCCATGGAGAACAGATCACTGGCCAGGACGGAAGTCGCTTCGGCAATCGAGACAAGATCCTTGGTCCGAACCCGCGTTGCCAGCAGGGACTGGTGCGCGTCCCGGAAAGTCGTGTCGGTCAGCAGTAGTTTGTTCTGGTCTTTGACCCAGGATACGAAGCCGTCAGCACCGCGCTGCTGCAGGATGTCTCTGATTCCTGTACGTTCGGAAGGCAGTTCAATTTTTGGGACTGGGGCGATGTTATAGTCTTTCTTGGTGCTCTTGACTTCGTTGACAATTTTTTCGCCGATATATTTTAGAAGCTTTGTTTCGTAATCCTTTTTGGGTTTGATGTCAAAAAGCTCCGGTGTGTCATCGATAAAATGGGTATCACATTCTCCGCTTAAGAATTTCTCGTGATTCATGACATTGATAAGGAAGGCTTCGTTGGTCTTGACCCCTTTGACATTCATTTCCTTAACGGAACGAATTGCTTTTTGCGTGGTTCCTTCAAACGTTCTGGCCCAGGAGATAATTTTAACGAGCAGGCTGTCATAGTAAGGTGAGATGTTTGCGCCGGTGTAGCCATTACCGCCGTCGAGCCGGATGCCGAAACCGGAACTGGTCCGGTATACGTCAATTTTTCCTGTATCCGGCATAAAGTTTGAGAGCGGATCTTCCGTGGTAATTCTGCACTGGATAGAGTATCCGCGCGGAACCACCGATTCCTGGGACGAAATCCCGATTTCTTTTGAATTTAGCGGGTAGCCCTGAGCGATCAAAATCTGGCTCTGAACAATATCGATCCCTGTCGTCATCTCAGTGATTGTGTGCTCGACTTGGATCCGGGGATTCATTTCAATAAAATAGTGGTTGCCGTGCTTGTCAACCAGAAACTCCGCAGTGCCTGCATTAACATAATTGACAGCTCTGGAAAGTTTAAGCGCATCCTGATACAGGCGATCTCTGACTTCCTGGGGAATCGAAAAAGCCGGCGTAAATTCGAGAATTTTCTGATGGCGGCGCTGCACGGAGCAGTCCCGCTCATACAGATGAACGATATTGCCGTACTTGTCGGCCAGAATTTGAACTTCAATGTGTTTGGGTCTTTCCAGGTATTTCTCAATAAAAATATCTTCAATGCCAAAAGCCTTCTTAGCCTCTGTTCTGGCATTATTAAATTCACGCTCCAGGTCCTTTTCACTGTAGACGACGCGCATCCCTCTTCCGCCGCCACCTGCTGCCGCTTTCAGAATCACGGGATATCCATATTTTTCGGCAAAGACCACAGCTTCGTCCACGGAAGTCATCGGTTTGTCCACGCCGGGAATGACAGGAACTCCTACATTTTGGGCTAGCAGTTTGGATTTGATTTTATCCCCAAGATTTTCAAGTGTATGAACAGACGGTCCGATATAAACAATACCGGCTTCCTCACACTTTTCCGCGAATTCCGGGTTTTCGGATAGGAAGCCATAGCCGGGATGAATGGCGTCGACGCCCTTTTTTAGAGCGAGGTTAATAATTTCACCAATGCTTAAGTATACTTCGATCGGCTTCTTTTTCTCACCAATCAGGTAGGATTCATCCGCTTTCGCTCTGAACAAAGCGTATTTGTCTTCTTCCGAATAAATAGCAACGGTTCTGATCCCGAGCTCTTTGCAGGCCCGAAAAACCCTAATCGCAATTTCTCCCCTGTTTGCGACCAGCACTTTATTAAAATTCTGTATTTTCATTTGGTATCTCCTTTGGCCTTGAAATCAATCATCTTATTCCTACTATTATAAGGCATTGAGGGTGCTGTAAAAAGTACTTCAGAAAAAAAATACCGGAATACAGAATTAATTGTACAAATAATCCAAGTTTTTACCAGTGTGATTGTTAAAATAATCTGAAACAGGCCTACCTTGCTTTGGATTGTTATTTCTTTTGCTTTTTGCTTTGCTCCGCTTCCTGCAAGGACTTCTCGAGTGCGGCAATATTGGCCAGCGTGATTTTCCCTTTGATTTGCACCAGCTGCGTATTTTTTTCCTGAATCACTTTTTCGAGCTCTAGAATGGATAGGTCCAGTTTGCTGGAATCATCCTGCTGTTTCCCCTCCAGCGCGTTATTGAACATAGCCCAGGATGATTTAAGCTCTTTTATCGCCGCCGATGCTTTTTCCCAGTCTTTAGACTCCGCAAACAAAATGGAGCTTCGGCTGAAATAGATGATATTCTTGATTTGAGGAGAAGTATTGGTTTGATAAAGCGCATAAATATCCGGAATTTTCTCATATAGGGCATTTAAGGCCATCATGATTTTCATTTTGTCTTTGGTAGTCACAGATTCTGTAAGAGTATTCAGGGCATCGCTGAAATTCTCGATAAGTTTTTTGGCAGCGCCTTTTTGATTGATTTTAGGCATAACTTCATTCCAAAGATTATGGAGCTGGCTAATTTCGAGTGCTGCCTGCTGTAACGGATCCGGGGTCTGATTCGTCGTCTTTGCCTGTCCGGAGGTGTCCTGTCCCGACTGCTCTTGCTGCTGACTGCCTCCTTCGGTTTGACTCTTACTGTTCGTTTGATTCTGACTACCTGCTTGATTCTGTCCACCGGCTTGGGTCTGTTCATTCTGGTCTTTTGTTTCTTCCGCCATGAGGGACGGCCCTTTTAAAACGCTAAAGATTTTTTCGATCGATGACTCGATGTCTTCGAGCTGTTTAGGGACTGTTTCGGACTTTACCGATTCTTCGGGCTGCTTGCCTGTAATTTTATTCAGCATGCTGCATCCCGAAAAAAATAATAAAGAAATGATAAAAAAGCAAAATAATTTTGTAGACCAATTCCTACTTTTTATTGTAAAATATCCCATATAAATACTTCCTTTGTTACTTTTTTCTGTTATTATTTGCAGTTTCTTGCTTCTTATTCTTAAGAAACTTATTGAATTAATGCCAAAGTTCTGAAATAATGGAAAGTAATATAAACAAGTAATATATAAATAGCTGTTTACACAAGTGAGCATATTTTGGAACGTTATTGGCATTTGTGGAAAGAGGTAGAAGAATGGGATTCAGTAAGTCAATTATTCAGTCGACGATGATTAAGATAACTTTGCTTATGTTCGGTATCATGGTCATTTTATATTTTTTTATCGCAAATATTTATTGGGATGAAGAAGTATTAAAGAAAGAGTTTGAACTGATGAGTGCAGCGTCAGTTTTAGAAAATCAGATTCAAGCGCATTATACGGACATCAAGCTTTACAAAGATGATCGCAATCTTTCTAACGAAGAAAAGATAACAGAAATGAATGCGTTGCTCGGCCAGGATGTTGCCAACCTTTCCGCAAAGTACTCCAATATTCGCATGGGCTATTTTGACAAGGAAATAGATCAGAATATTATTTTTGCACCTAGTGCGGAATCCGTTGTTAAGGATCAGCTTAATGCCGAGTTCTTCCGGCTTTTTCAATCCGGGAATGCGAAATTTATCAATGAAACGGGCGTTATTGACTGGAACGGCCAGGGTATTATTGCGGTTGCTGTACCGCTGTATTACCAGAATACAGTGATTGGTTACACCTGGGCCGAAGTAGGGACCGATAATATCTTTTATCTGTCATCGTTCAAATATGCTAGAGTGCTGGTCCCAAGCATTATTCTCTGGATCATTGTGCTGGCCATTAAGTCAAGTCCTTATTAGTGTGT
>NZ_LXPC01000006.1:0-90698 GCF_003590275.1 Dehalobacter sp. MCB1
AAGATGAGATTTCCCACAGAGTAATCTGGTAAGACCCCTGAAAGATGATCAGGTTGATAGGCCGGGAGTGGAAGCATGGCGACATGTGGAGCGGACCGGTACTAATAGGTCGAGGTCTTGACCTTTGATTCCTCTAGACTTAGAGATGAATGAATGCAGGAAGCTGAATTGTTGTGCAGTTTTGAGAGAACGAGCTAGAAGCACGGGAAAGATTAAAGAAGGAATCGGTAAGTTGATTCCAACAAGATCGAACCTCGAGCTTCGAACTTCGAACCTCGAAAAGATCTGGTGACTATACCGGAGGGGTACCACCCGTTCCCATCCCGAACACGGAAGTTAAGACCTCCTGGGCTGAAAATACTGCAAGGGAAGATAAGACGTTGCCAGGTAATGAAGGACAGAGCATCTATTATGGTGCTCTGTTTCTTATGTACAGAGGGTGTTCAATTAGGATGTTACCCCGTACTGGCGGACGCTAAAAAAGGCGGGGAATTGAATGATAAATATCCCTGCGAAAAAAGAATTTGGAAAATCTTTGTTTCTGTTATAAACGAGAAAATATAAGGAGAAAATGTTAAAGACACGGGTTTTGTCCCGTGTCTTTTTCAATTCAAAGTTACGCAATACCTTGCTTGAGTCGTCGTTTTTTCCACTGGGGTATAAGTATCCTGTCTACTCCCCAGTAGTAGGCAGCTGCACCGGCCCAAAGTAGTACAGCTTCCCAGAATAATAGCATCGGATTGGTGCTGACTGCACCAGCTAGTAGGTAACTCATGTTTAGTAAGACTGCTGCGAGTAAAGCGATGGTCGTGAAGCATCCGAGGATTAATCCCAAACCAACCAGCAGTTCTCCCCAGGCAACCACATAACCAAACAGTTTGGCATTTGGGAGAGCAATATTTTGAATAAATGATGCATACCACCAGGATACATCAGGATGCTGGCCGCCAGTTTTAGTGAGGGCTCCTTGTAAAAAACCTGTAACGGCCGCTCCAGCGTTCGGGCCTACCCAGGCTGCAGCACTAGCCCCAAAAGTTTTGCCGATACCGGCATTTAGCCACTCCCAGCCAATATATACGCGAATAACAGTCCACACAACCTGCATAAATCGTGATTCTCTCCAGCTCATACTAACCCTCCTTTAATTTTAGTATGGGATCACAAAATCTTTTTATTCCGTTTCACTCTTGTAGATGTTCCCAAATAATTAAGAGCACAGAAACAAATCAAATTAAATCAAATCAAATCAACATATAAATCATCAATGAAATATTAAAAAATTTAAAATTACATTATTAATAATTACCCAAAATTCACTGAAAATTTACTGGAATTTTTTATAGCAACCGGGGTTCATTCATTGTCAGAAGCTATATTGTGCAGCAGATATATGCACCGGATGTTAGAATATTCATTCTGCAGGTGATTATCGATCTTCCTGCAATGATGATTGGCATACTATTTTTGTTTACTCCAAAACGTAAAGAGAGGGAAGAAAAAGATTCTTTTGGATGGGATTTTCTCCCTTTTTCAAATTTCACAAAATTGTCAACTATATTTCACATAATTGACATAATTGATTGTTAATATATTACATATTGTTAATGAAAGGAGTAATTGAATTGGATACGAATAAAGGAAATAGAATTATTAATATATTGCTTTGTTTTGATCTTCTGATCTTGGTGATTACTGCGCTAATAAATGAAATAATTCCCAAAGAAATGTTTGAAACCGTCCATGTTATTCCCGGTTTCTTATTAGTAGTTTTAGTGCTATTTCATCTTAGACTTAATCGTAAAAGCTTAAAGAAAAGCAATGAATCAAGTGATACATATCCTTCAAAATGATCGATTTCTTAAATTGATTTAATGAAATCAGCAATTGTAAGAGATCATAACCTTAGAAAGAGAAATAACAATAAGGGAGTCGGATAATTCCGATTCCCTTATTGTTATGCGCCCGGCATGGGCGATAACTAGGCGGTGAAAGTCCGCTACAGGCTTGGCAGTAGGAACTGTTAGCAGAGGGCAAGGGTGTGTCCATCGTGACGTGGAATAAATCTGCTCAAAATCTGCCCAAAGTATAAATACAAAATAAAAAAGGCTGAAAGCCTTGATATCACTGTGGCAGGGGATGAAGGAGTCGAACCCTCACTGACGGTTTTGGAGACCGCTGTTCTACCATTAAACTAATCCCCTAAGTGTTTCTTACACTTGACGACGAAAGCTATTATATCGAAATTACTTGGTTGTGTCAACGATAACATTTCAGACTGCATTAAAATCTATGGCAGATCATACATATAATAATCATTCAAATTATGTTGAAGGATTTTTGCCGTAAAAAACGAATAAAATAGTATAAAAGAAAACATTATAGCAAATCTTGGCGAGAGGATCGTTACGATTGAAAACTGACCTTCATATCCACACCAATCAGTCTGACGGAAGTCTCAAGGTTGAAGAGATTTTGCAAATTTCTTCTTTAAAAGGGATGGATATTGTCGCCATTACCGATCATGAGACAACCTCCAGTGTCACCAAAGCGCAAAACATTGCGCTGGATTACGGAATCCGGATTATACCCGGACTTGAGCTGAATACCTATTACAAGAATCATGAGATTCACTTGCTGGGCTATTATCGAGACATCAATAATGACTATCTTCAGGCAAAGCTTGAGCAAATCCGTAAAGAGAGAACTGCTGTTACAAAATTAATGCTCGGAAAACTAAAAGATTTGGGACTGATGCTCGAATGGCAGGAGATTAAAAATACAGCAAGCTACGAAGGCGTCGTCAGCAAGTCTCATATTATTTACACGATTTGGAATAAAACTGAACGTGATCAAAATCTCACCATTAATTGGGATAATCTTGCGTCCTGCCTCAGGCCCGGCGGAACAGCTTATATACCTTATGAAGGCAACCCCTTTCCTGATGCGGTTGATCTGATTTTCGAAACAGGCGGACTTCCTGTCTTAGCTCATCCAGGACTAATCGTGGACCAGTCCCTGACTAAAGATCTCTTGAGTTACAAGCCGATTGGAATTGAAGTCTATTACGGTTACTGGGTTCAGCGCGAAGAGAAGATTGCCTATTTTGAGGAACTGTCGCGAAAATATAAGACTCTCTCAACGGGTGGCAGCGACTATCATGGCTTTTTCAGTCCGGTCGAAATTGGAGAGGTCCCGGTTCCGGAAAAATGCGTACTTGATCTTATGGAATACCTGCAAATCGACTGAGATTAATGATATTGATAAATGTTAGGAGTGGTAAACCTTGAAGCTGGTTGGAAAAATACTTATAAAAGCACTTTCGCTGCTGTATTTTTTTATGTTTTTGATTGGGATTCTGGGCTATTTCGAGGTCGAGGAGTTTTCGACCAATGTTTTTAGTTTTTTTAAAGAACTTCTTGGAAATTACGCGCTTGGCTTGCCGGTAATTTGTTTGATTTTCGCAGTTGTTTGCTGGCTAATCTCCGGAACAAAACGCGAACAGGATGATGACGATGATGACGATGATGACGAATATGATAACAGATATGAGGAATATAAACGTAAAAAGGATACTATGAAAGACCGACCAGTTAACAACGCCAGATCAACAGAACAAGTAAAAACAGCCGAATTGTCGAAAAGGATCAGTGCCGCCAGGTCCAGAGAAGCTCAGGCCAACCGGTTGGCGAATAAGGCAGTTTCTGAACATGAGACAGGCATACCGGTAAGTTTGGCGCGCGAAAATGGTTTTTCATCTTATTTTGCCGAGCGATTATTTGTGAATGACGAACCGGTCGCAACTACGGATCACCTGGAACATTTGGGAGCGAATTTCTCTACGTATTTTGGCGAAGGAGACAAAAGCTTCTATATTTCGGAAAATACGGTCAGTATGAATGGATTTAAAGACTATTTCAAAGAGGGTAAGAAAGATGTCAGAAAAAACAATACATTTCCGCTGGAAAGCGCAGATAAGGAAAAGAAACAGGATACTCTGTTTCAGAGAAACAATTATTTCCAGGAAAGGCAGCAAGTAACTCCCGTAACCCAAGTGACTGCAGCTGCTCCCGTGACTGAAGAGAAAATTCAATCAAAACCATTGATTAATATATCTGCAGATATATCTGCGGAATACGATTACGATGATATCAAAACGAAAGCCTGGATGCTGCCGCGGATCGAATTATTACGGCACAGGGAAAACAGTACCGCAGCGGCAGAACGCACAAACCCGGAGCTTCTGGAGGATGTCTTAAGCACATTCGGAGTGACTGCAAAAGTTACTAATATTACCGTCGGCCCGGTCATCACACGTTATGAACTTTCACCTGCTCCGGGAACAAAAATCAGCAAAATTGTCAATTTGGCAGATGATATTGCCCTGGCCATGGCTTCGAGAGATATCCGGATTGAAGCACCAATCCCGGGCAAAGCGGCTATAGGGATTGAGGTGCCGTGTCAAAAGTCCAGGACCGTCTATTTCAGAGAAGTGATCGGATCTGAATCATTTACGGGCTCCGGTGGTAAGCTGAAAATTGCGCTCGGTAAGGATATTGCGGATCAGCCTGTTATCGGTGAGCTCGGAAAAATGCCGCATTTGCTTGTTGCCGGCGCTACCGGCTCCGGGAAAAGTATTTTTATTAATTGTCTTTTGAATTCTCTGCTGTTTTCCTATACACCGGATCAGGTCAAACTGCTTTTGATCGACCCGAAAATGGTTGAACTTAACCAGTATAACGGCATCCCCCATCTGCTCTCACCGGTCGTTACGGATCCGAAGAAAGCATCCAAATACCTTAAATTCATTGTCAGGGAAATGGAAGACCGATATGAACTGTTTGCCTCCAGCGGTGTTCGTGACATTGACCACTTTAATAAGAATATGGATAAGCCGTTGCCTTACATTGTCGTCGTGATTGACGAGCTGGCCGATCTTATGATGGTAGCTGCCAATGAAATCGAAGAGGCTATTTGTCGACTTGCTCAAATGGCGAGAGCGGCAGGGATTCATCTGGTCATCGCCACGCAGCGTCCGTCGGTGAATGTTATTACTGGACTTATTAAAGCGAATATTCCAAGCCGGATTTCTTTTGCCGTTTCCTCGCAGATTGATTCCAGAACAATCCTTGATGGGGGCGGTGCCGAGAAATTATTGGGCAAAGGGGACATGTTGTATTCCCCGATTGGCCTGAATAAACCCCAAAGAGTTCACGGCTGCTTTATTGACGAGCAAGAAACAAAAAATGTCATTGAACATTGGAAAAAACAGGGTCGATCAGCTTATGAGCTCGATGAAAATCTGCTCGTGGAAACCACAGCCTCAGAAAAACCTGATGAAGATCTTGACGAGCGTTTTGCTGAAGCCGGCGAGCTGGTGATTGCATCCGGGATCGCTTCGGTATCTTATCTGCAAAGGCGGCTGAGAGTTGGGTATTCCCGGGCAGCTCGCTTGATGGATATGCTGGAGGACGCCGGCGTTGTTGCCCGCAGTGAGGGCAATAAACCGAGGGAGATCCTTATGTCCCTCGAAGATTTTCAAGGTTATTTTTCTTAAGATGACTATTTTCTTCTAATACAATATACTCAGTAAATTCAAAAAAAGGACTGTATCAAAGCTTAGCTCAGCAAGGCGCTTCAAATTGAAGCGTCTTTCCTTTTTGCTCGGGCAGTGTAGCCTTGTACAGCGCGGAACACGGCCTTTTGACGCCTACGGATGGCCTAATGCTACGGTACCATGGATGGTGAGGAGCGGCAATTTGCCCCGGCAGGCTGCAAATTACGAATTATGCCAGCAGAAATGGACATAATGAGTAAAGAAAAAAATATGTTGGGGTTGAAATATGAAGATCTCGGAACTTGCTCAATTCCATAACTGGCTGGGGCTTACCCCTAAAGGTCGGAGCCTACTGCCGGTTATTAAAAGACAAAGTGCCTATATCCGTGAAGCTTATTCTCTAATTAACGAATATTACTATGAGACGGAAGACGTCATTCCCGCATCAGAATGGTATCTTGACAACTACTACATTATCAGCGAATTAATTACAGGACTGACTAAGGATATCTCAAAAGAATATGAAAGCAAGCTGCAGTATTTAAAAGGGGGGGATAACGCCGGATATCCTAGAATTTATCTGATTATAGCTGAATTTCTAAAACAGTCCGAACATGAATTGAATTTTGATCGGTTAAAAGCATTTATTGCCGGGTACCAAGAAGAGGCGCCGCTTTCATCTGCTGAGATATGGGCTGTTCCAATGATGCTTAAAGTACTGCTTCTGGAAAAAGTCTACTATCAGGTTGAGCGCATTCTTTATATCCAGACCGAAAGAAGAAAAGCTGATGATTGGCTGAAAAAAGTATTTGACGGATGCACGGACACTGAAACGCCTCTGGCTGAAATGGCTCCTGTATCAGGGCATGATTTGGAAGACGTGTTAACAGCAATTTTTATGGAAAGAATCGCTAGAAAGCTCAAGGAACATGGCCCAGAAGCTAAAATACTGTACAACTGGCTTGATAATGCGGCCAGCAGACAAAATACAACGGTGGAGAAGGCCGTAAATTCAGAACATCATTTTCTGACAGCCCAGGGAGCAGCCATGGGCAAACTTGTTACGGATATAAAACAGATTAACGCTGAGAACTGGTCTGCTTTTTTCGAAGATGTCAGTCTGGTACAGCAAACCCTTCAAAAAGATCCTGCCGGAATATTTGATAAGATGGATTTTGATTCCCGGGACAAATACAGGCACGAAATCGAGGGTCTGGCAGGAAAATATAAAGTTACAGAAATTATTGTGGCCAGAACATTGGAAAATTTAGCTGCCCAAAACCAGTCTGCACCTTTTAACCATGTTGGCTATTACTTGTTTGGTTCCGGCAAGGTACGCCTGGAAAAGGAGTTGGCCGACGGTTGGGGAAGGGTAAAAAAATCTTTTCATGGCATATACTGCTATCTGAAATTAAAACCGGCCTTGTCCTACCTCGGGTTAATATTTCTGGCGACACTGATACCTTTTCTTATTTTTATGGATCTGACAAAAAATAATTCTGGCAATGTATTGTCAGGAAGTATGCTTCTGAGCCTGATCGGAGCGCTGATCTTGATCAATGGCATGGCTGTCTGTTTCATTAATCGTCTGTTCTGCAGAATGTTGTCTCCGAACTTCTTGCCAAAATTGTACTTGGATAACGGGATACCGGAACAATACAAAACAATTGTTGTGATCCCAGCAATTTTCAATCATCCGTCTAAAGTCCGGCAGCAAATGAAGCAACTGGAAACCCACTATTTAAGTAACCGGGATCAAAACCTGTGTTTTGCCGTTCTCGGTGATTTTGCAGATGCCCCTGCGGCCAAACAACCTGGCGATGATGAAATCATTCAGGCAGGTGTCAAAGCGGCGGCAAAACTGAATGACAAATATGGAGAAGAGCGTTTTTTCTATTTTCACAGAGAAAGAAAATGGAACGAAAAAGATAAAATCTGGATGGGATGGGAAAGAAAAAGGGGAAAGCTAATTGAATTTAACAGGCTGCTTCTGCACGAGGGGGAGACGAGTTACTTTGTCCAGACAGGAAATCCGGAAGCCATGCGAGGACTCCGCTATGTCATCACGCTGGATGCCGATACCATATTGCCCAGAGATTCTGCACGCAAGCTGATTGGTACAATTGCGCATCCAATGAATGAAGCAAGACTGGCTGACAACGGTAAAAATATTGCCTATGGCTATGGCATTATTCAGCCACGGATTGGTCTTACGGCAGCTAGTGCGTTTGCTTCGCCTTTTGCCAGGGTATCCACCGGAACAGCAGGCATTGATCCCTATACGTGCGCGATTTCAGATATCTATCAGGATCTCTTTGGAGAAGGGATATTCACAGGAAAAGGTATCTATGATCTGAAAGTATTTCATGCTGTGACAAAAAATGCCTTTCCGGATAATAGGATCCTTAGTCATGATTTGATTGAAGGGCTCTACGCCCGTACAGCCTTAGCGACGGATATTGAATTTTTTGACGGCTATCCGACAAAATATTTGTCACATACCAAAAGGACTCACCGTTGGATAAGGGGAGACTGGCAAATTGCGCGTTATATGTTTCAGCAGGACTTTTCCGTTGTATCCCGCTGGAAGATTTTTGACAATCTCAGGCGGAGCCTGGAAACGCCTTTTCAGATAATTATTCTTTTTCTAGCCATTACCGCGCTGCATCAGTTCTTCAGCCAGCTGGCAATTTTAGTCCTACTGAGTTTGAGTTTACCACTGCTTCTGAACATTGGCGGGCGCCTTATCGACCGCAGTATAACCTTCAGGATCTTTAAGTTTGAGCTGAAACTAGGAATCAGCCAGATCCTGTTCAGCATCGCGGTGCTGCCGTATCAAGCGTATAATCAACTCGACGCCGTATTTAGGAGTCTTGGGAGACAAATCATCACCAAACGCAATTTACTGGAATGGGAGACGGCGGCAGATTCTGAAATGCATCTTCAGTTAGACCCTTTGAATTTTTATCATAGAATGGCGCGCGGCATTGTGATGAGCCTTTTCTTTCTATCTGGTTATTTTTATGTAGGCCTGCTTACCGGGATAATCCTGACAATCCTGCTGATCAGCTGGCTGGCGTCGCCATGGCTTGCCTATCGAATGAGTCTGCCTTATGCCGGTTCTATCACAGAGATATCTTCCGAAGACCGCAGGGAGCTTCGTATGTTCTCCAGGCAGGTCTGGGCCTATTTTGATCTTTTTGTCAATGCCGAAAACAATTATCTGCCTCCGGATAATATCCAGCTAAAACCGTACAAAGGAGAGGCCTGCAGGACATCACCTACCAACATCGGGCTGGCGCTACTGGCCAACCTTACAGCCGGAGATCTCGGCTATGTGACCACGGAGAGAATGCTGAGCCGGGTCAGGAATACGCTCCGGACCATTCAAAGAATGCCAAAATGGAACGGGCATATCTATAACTGGTACAATACGCAGACGCTGGAACCACTTCACCCAATCTATATTTCAACGGTTGACAGCGGCAACTTGGCAGGCTATATGATTGCACTAAAAAACGGCCTGGCCGAGATTCCAGGGAAACCACTGATCGGCCAAAACATGCTGCAGGGATTCATGGACACCTTTCTGCTGAGTGAGGAAAATGCCAGCATGGTTAATCCTGATGTCTGGGGATCTTTCGGAACAGAGCTGAAAGCCATTATAGCAAGTGAGCGAGCTGAAAAAGCTGGAGCGTTCGCAGGAATAACAGACCTTCAAACTTGTTATGCATTTGTAGACAAATGGGGAAAGCCGACGCGTAATCATTTCAGAAACCCGGCAGATCAAAATGAGAATACGACAAAAGATTTTTGGCCGGAGGCTCTGCTCCGGATGCTTCAGGATGGAAAAAATGCGCTGGAATATTTTTTTCCGTTCCTGACCCTACCTGACCTGCCTGATCCTTTACGGAAGCTCGGACAATACCCAGCCAAATCTCTTATCCGGGAATACCTGGACTTGCTGAATAATCCGGAAACCAACGGTAAGGAATTACAGCCCTATCTCTATCTCGGGCTTAAACGAGCTGTTTTGGCTTTACTTCGGGCTGGGAAGCTACAGAAAGATCTTCATCATCTTGTGTATGGAATGAATTTTAAGCCCTTGTTTGACGATCAGATCAAGCTGTTTACAATCGGCTACAATTTAACAGAGCAAAAACTGGATAAATCCTATTATGACCTGCTGGCCTCGGAAGCCCGGCAGACTAGCCTGTTGGCAATTGCCAAAGGGGATGTGCCTCAAAGCCACTGGTTTAAGATGGCCCGGCCGCTGACCAGAATACACGGCAGACGCTGTTTGGTATCGTGGAGTGGAACCATGTTCGAGTTTTTAATGCCTTCTATTCTGTTAAAAAACTATCGTGGAACGCTCCTTGATGAATCCTATAACTCTGTGGTAAAGATCCAACAGGCGCATTCAAAAAAGGCCAAAATGCCGTGGGGGATATCTGAATCGGGATTTTTCTGTTTTGATATCCAGAACAATTACCAATATAAAGCTTTTGGCGTTCCGGGATTAGGCCTGAAAAGAGGATTGTCCAAGGATATGGTCATATCCCCGTATTCCACATTTATGGCTCTGCCGGTTGATTTTAAAGCAAGTATGGAAAACCTCCGTTTGATGAAAAACAAAGGTTATAACGGTGTATTCGGATTGTTTGAAGCGATTGACTATACCAAAAGCAGAGTTCCGTATAATGAGGAATCCAGCATCGTCAAGAGCTATATGTCTCACCATCAGGGGATGAGCCTGATTGCTTTAGGGAATGTCCTTGGAGCAAACAGGATGCAGGAGCGCTTCCACCAGGAACCGGTCATCAAATCAATTGAAATGCTGCTGCAGGAGCAGGTGCCGCTGAAAGAATATACATTTAATCCGATGATCGAAGAAACCGGGGAAAAGGAAGTCCGTGCTATTTCATGCAAGCTCGGAGAGAAACCTGTGGTCTACCTGAGTCCGAATACCCAGGTTCCGCGCTGCAGTTTCATTTCGAATCGGGAATATGCCATTATGCTTACGCTTTCTGGTACAGGCTACAGTCAGTATAATCATCTTTTCCTGACCCGCTGGCGTAAAGATCCCGCCATGGACAGGTATGGAACATTTCTCTATGTTCAAAATCTTAATTCAGGAAATCTTTGGTCGGCTACAGCCAAACCAGTTCAGACACAGCCTGAGGAATATAAGGTGACCTGTTTTCCGAATACCGTTAAGTATGTTCGTAAAGACGGAAATATCATCACACAGACAGATGTATTCGTCGCTCCTGAGGATCCTGTGGAGATCAGAAGAATCACGTTGACCAATCAAAGCAGTTATTCCAGGGATCTCCAGCTGACAAGTTATGTGGAAGTTGCTTTAGATGAACTCTCGGCGGATCTGGCTCATCCCACCTTCAGTAAATTGTTCATCCAGACAAAGTATGAAAATAATACCCTTGTCGCTTTTCGGCGGCCGCGACATTTGCACAACGCTGAACATTATATGATGCATACCTTGTTCAGTGAAGGAAATATGTTTGGAGAAACCGAGTATGAGACAGACAGAGTCAAATTTATTGGACGTGGACGAACGTTGGCTGATCCCAGGGTCATGGATATTAACCAGCCTTTGTCCAATTCGGTAGGAGCGGTTCTTGATCCTATCTTAAGTCTGCGGGCGAGAGTGAGAATTGATCCGGGAAAAACAGTATCTGTCTATTTCCTAACCGGATATGGCAATAAGCTGGAATCTGTCCTTCAGCTTGCACAGAAATACCGCAGCGGCTATGTGATCACGCAAGCCAGGGAATTGGCATGGTCGCAAAATCTGATGGAATTAACGAACCTTCAACTGTCTTTTGGAGAAGCCAATATGATTTCCAGTCTGGCCGGGCAGGTCATCTATGGCTGCCCAATTCGGAAAAGCCCTGCAGCATCTAATCAGCTTGGACAAACCTCTCTCTGGTCTCATGGCATATCAGGTGATTTGCCGGTTGTCATGCTGAAGATTCAGGACAACAGCCAACTCAAGCTGGTCGATCAAATATTGACCATTCATGAATATTGGAAAATCAAAGGCATCTACATCGACTTGGTTATTTTTAATGAGGACGAAACGGGATACTTTCAGGCGATCCAGGAAGTTATTATGGAGAAAATCAGCATCAGCCATGTTCGGAAACTTGTCAACAAACCCGGAGGCGTATTTCTTCTAAAAAAAGATCAGCTTTCCACGGAGGATGACGTTTTGCTTCATACCGTCGCAAGTGTCATATTTTCCGGAGAAAACGGGTCTTTAAACCACCAGATCATGAAGTGTCTGCGCGCTGGTGAAAAGATTATAGACGAGTCGGTTGCGAGTGAACAAACTTCTAGCGAAAGAATCAAGATAGAACAGATCGTAGGCAACCGTATTATCAACGGACGGTCAGAAAAAGGCAGCCTGCCTGTACAGAATGTGAATCAAACATATCGCACTGTCTTGGAGAGTAAAAAGACAGAAGGCTTTAAGTTCTTTAATGGCTATGGCGGATTTACGGACAACGGAAAAGAATATGTGATCATTAACGAGGAAAATCAGCCAACCCCGTTGCCCTGGGTTAATGTTATCGCGAATGAAAAATTTGGGACAATCATTTCTGAAGCAGGGGCGGGCTATACCTGGTCTCAAAACAGCAGGGAATACAAACTTTCCCCGTGGTCAAACGATCCACTGCTCGATGTGAGCGGGGAGGCAGTCTTTATCAAGGATGAAGATTCCCAAGACTACTGGTCACCTCTGCCGCAGCCGGCCAGGGACAGTCAGCCTTATCTTATCAGGCATGGCCAGGGGTACACTGTCTTTGAACATTTCAGCTTTGGAATTAAACAGGAAACGAGGGTGTTTATCCCGCTAGGGCAGAATCTGAAAATCACAGCGTTAAGGCTGACCAATAAAAATACGATGCCGAAGCATCTCTCTGTCTATTATTATCTGGAATGGGTACTGGGGGTAAACAGGGAACAAAGCATGCCGTATTTGCTCACTGAACTACACGATAAAACCATCTTCTGCCGGAATGTCTACCAGGAAGAGTTTGCCGGAAGAGCAGCCTTTATTACCAGTTCAGGTGCGGATTATCTAGCGTCAACGTCAGACCGTATCGAATTTTTGGGTGCAGGCGGCAGCCTGGCAAAACCGGCAGGAATATTCTCTTGTCTTTCAGGCAAGGTGGGTACGGACATTGATCCTTGTGCAGTCCTGCAGCTTCAAGTAACTCTGGATCCTGAAGAAGAAAAAACGGTCTATTTGCTGCTTGGGGATGAACAAAATAAAGAAACGGCGCTTTCTCTGATTCAAGCTTTTCGTAGTGCGGACAGAATTGAAGAGGCTTTCCAGGATGTGAGCCACTATTGGGATGATGTTTTGTCCCGTATCCAGATCTCGACTCCGGAGCCATCCTTTGATCTGCTGGTAAACCGTTGGCTGCTCTATCAGACCATTGTCTGCAGAATTTGGGCCAGGTCAGGATTCTATCAAACAGGCGGGGCTTACGGCTACAGAGACCAGCTTCAGGATGTCATGCCCCTGGCCGTCATCAAACCGGAAATAACCCGCAAACAGATTATCCTACACAGTTCCAGACAGTTTCCAGAGGGGGATGTACAGCACTGGTGGCATCCGGAGACCGGCAAAGGGACCAGAACAAAATTCTCGGATGACCTATTGTGGCTGCCTTACGTAACAGCAGACTATCTGGAGCATACCGAAGATTTCAGTATTTTAGAAGAGAAAACAAGCTTTCTAAAGCTTGAAGCCCTTGGAGAAAATGAAGATGAACGTTATGCCGTTCCGGAGACTTCGGAGCAGAGTGGTTCAGTATATGAACACTGTGTACGGGCGATAGACCGCAGTCTGCGGTTTGGCGGGCACGGTTTGCCTCTGATCGGGACCGGGGACTGGAATGACGGCTTTAGCGCGATTGGTAGGGAAGGAAACGGAGAAAGTGTCTGGCTTGGCTGGTTTATCCTAGCAGTTCTTAAAAGGTTTATCCCAGTTTGTGCCAGAAAAGATGACAACAAAAGAGTTGAAAAATATACCGAGATCCTCAATGAGCTGCAGGAAAATATGGAGAAATATGGCTGGGACGGCTCCTGGTACAGGCGCGCTTATTATGATGATGGGTCTCCGGTAGGTTCAATCACAAGCTCCGAGTGTCAAATTGATGCGATTGCCCAGTCCTGGTCTATACTGTCCGGCAGTGCTTTAAAAAGCAGAGCAGCGGATGCCATGCTGGCGGTAGAAAGATATCTTTGGGATAAGGAGGCAGCCTTGTTAAAACTGCTGACGCCGCCGTTTGATAAAACAGAAAAAAACCCCGGGTATATCAAAGCCTATATTCCCGGAGTCAGAGAGAATGGCGGACAATATACACATGCGGCTGCCTGGGCGGTTTTGGCATTTAGTAAACTTGGCAGCAGGGATAAGGCGATGGAGCTATTTCAGATGCTGAATCCGGTCAACCATGCCCGTACCGGTATTGAAGTCAGTCAATATAAGGCAGAGCCCTATGTAATCGCTGCCGATGTCTATGCGGTTCAGCCAAATGTCGGAAGAGGCGGATGGACATGGTATACCGGCGCCGCCGGATGGATGTATCAGGCGGCCCTTGAGGGCATTCTCGGGTTGCAGATTACAGGGGACAAACTATCGTTAACCCCGTGTGTTCCGTCCAACTGGGAAACCTATTCCCTGACCTACCGGCATAAAAATTCAACGTATCAAATTATGGTAAACTGCCGGCAGTCAGCAGGTGCTGAAACTGGTGAAAGTAGGACGTCTACTAAGATTAAAGTCGATGATAAAGTTCAGGACTATTTTCCAATTGCTTTAAGCGACGACGGAAAAAACCATGTCGTTGAGATTTCCCTGTAAATCATAAAGACTTTCTTGTGAATGGTCGAGATTTTCTTAGGAAAAGAAAAGTGAAAGCAGGATTTTAGCGTTTTGTATGGAAATTGATTGGTAAAACCAAATAAATATGTAGATGAACAAAAGATAGTTAAAAGAGAATCAGGAAAGAGAGGAGTTTACATGGGAAAAGCTCACGAAATCGAATATAAGGTCTACGGGGATGATATGCAGTTCGTTGAGGTTGAATTGGACCCGGCTGAAAGTGTGATTGCGGAAGCAGGAGCTTTAATGTTTATGGAACCGGGCATTCAGATGGAAACCATTTTCGGGGACGGATCCGGACAGGGAGAAAACAGGGGACTTACCGGGAAACTATTTGGAGCAGGAAAAAGGTTGCTGACAGGAGAAAGCCTTTTTATGACCCTATTTACCAACAGCGGGGCAGGCAAAGCGCATGCTTCTTTTGCGGCCCCTTATCCCGGGAAAATCATCCCCGTTGATTTGACTGCGTATAATGGTAAGGTAATCTGTCAAAAAGATGCCTTTTTATGTGCCGCAAAGGGTGTTGCTATTGGAATTGAATTTAACAAGAGACTCGGAACCGGATTCTTTGGCGGTGAAGGATTTATTATGCAGAAGCTCGAGGGAGACGGCCTGGCTTTCCTGCATGCCGGCGGGACGATTATCGAGAAGGAACTTCGGCCGGGAGAAACCCTCAGGGTCGATACCGGCTGTCTTGTCGGGATGACCGGTAGTGTTTGCTATGATATTCAATTTGTCGGAGGCATCAAAACTGCTTTCTTTGGCGGAGAAGGACTGTTTTTTGCGACTGTTTCCGGCCCCGGCAAAGTTTGGCTGCAGTCTCTGCCGTTCAGCCGTCTCGCCGACAGAATCATAGCTTCCGCGCCGAGGCTTGGTGGGGCCCAGAAGGGCGAGGGGAGTATCCTTGGAGGGCTTGGGAACCTACTGGATGGAGATAGATAAAATGATTTGATGGGATCATTGGAATTTCCAATAGAAAAACAGCTCGTATTCCTTTGAAAGAATGCGGGCTGTTTCATCATTACCTAATGAATTACCTAATGATATTTAAATCCCTAAATATCTAAATATACTGAGTTAATTATTCCATATAATTATTTGTTCAGATTATTGATATCGATAAACGGAACAGCGCCGCTGCCTGTCACGGTCGGGAGTTTGCCGTCCCATTTCTTGATCGCTTCAAGTTGAGCCTCAATTTTACGCAGTTCTACCAGTTCAGGGGTAATAACATCCTTCTGGAGCTTAAGGGCCTCTGCTTCAGCCTTGGCCTGTTCAATCTGCTGCTGGGCTTCGACTTGGATTCTCTGCAGATCAAGATTTGCTTTTAAGGCCTGCTGTTCGGCAATTTGCTTTTCCTCAATGGCCTGATTGAATTGATCACTGAAATTAAATTCAGTGATATTGATATCGTCCAGTCCCATATAATAAACTGCAAGCTTCTTACCAAGCATCTCTTTGACTTTGGCGCTGACTTCCGAACGTTTAGAGATCAGTTCTTCCGCTGTATACTGAGCGGTTACAGCCTTGAGCGATTCACTAACAGCCGGGTCGACAACCTTTTCTTTATATTCCAGGCCAACATCCTGGAAGAGCTTGTTGACATTCTCCGGATTAAGCCGGTAATTTACAGCGATCGTTGTATTCACGACCTGAAGGTCCTTGGAAGAGGTAGTTTGGTCAGACTGGTCTTTCTGTAGCCGGACTTCAACTGGAATAACATCCTGGATGAATGGTACAATGATGTGGAATCCTTCGTCTAAAACGTATGAATTAACTTTACCGAGCTGGACGATAACGCCTCGGTGGCCAGGTTCAACGATTACGTAGCCTTTGAAACCGATCATGGCGGCAATGAGCGCAATAATAAGCACAATTGGAATAATTTTTATCCAGAATCTTCTTCTGGGTCTGACCGGAGTGATGTTTTCTTCCATAGAATTCTCCTCTTTCTGGTTTCGCCTGGAAACTAATTCTATCTTATCATAAGAAGGGATTTAAAGCCAGAATGCAGAATTATTATTTCTTCAAATGATTTAAAATGATTTAAAACAACAGATCATTGTATTATCCGAATTATGAATACATAATACATTTTTATTGGGCATTTACTATTATGCTTTTTTTGTATTAAATAATTGATAGTTCCATTTCATTAGAAGGGCTGTGAGATTTTGCCTGAGAAGAAAAAACTGCCGCCTGTTTTGGCGTTAATCAGAGATAATATTGTTGAATATCAGAACCCATTGGCCTTGAAACCAAAGGAGATAGCTTCCTGGGTAAAAGATTTAAAGCTGCCTAAAAAAGGTGAGATCCTGTTTTATACAGGCAGTGAATATCAGCTTTTACCGTATATTGATTCACTTGTAAAGACGCTGATCTATGTCGATTCGTCCAGCAACCTCTTCTCCTGGTTGATGGGAGCAAGAAAGATTGTGAATAAAACCGGTATTAATGCGGAGAAGATCTATGCTTCTGTTTTAGCTAAAGACAAAGAAAGATTCTGTTCTATCAATTATAAAGCCGCAATCATTTTGCAAAAGCTTGGTTATGATCTTTGCTATGACCCTCAGGCAGATATGTATACCGGTGCTTTGCTGGATGAACTTGGTTTTTGGCAAGAATTAAAGTCCTATGCTGCAGTCTTGGCTGAACGCATTAGAAAGACCGAAGCAAAAGTCGTCGTCTGTACTTCGCCGCATGCGGCGGAAATGTTCAAGCTCGTTTATCCAAAACTGGTTGATTTTCCGGATATTCAGGTAAAGACTTTTATCGAATTGGTCTGGGAAAAAAGGCATTTGCTTCCTGCTGTTGATGAAAAGGATCCGGTGGTTATCCATGATTCCTGCCGGATGGCCAGGGAACTTGGCATATCCCAGGAGATCAGAGATGTTCTGGATGCAGTCGGTGTAAAATATATTGAACCGCTGCGGTGCAGGGAGTGGACGACCTGCTGCGGAGGTCCGAGTAAAATGCTGTTTCCCGAGATATCCAAGACAATTTCTAAACGCAGAGTGGTTGAACTAGCGGATACCGGAGCGAAGCGGGCTTTGATTTCCTGCCCGTACTGCTTATCTTCACTGGAAAGCGGTGTCGATAAGAATCATCCGATGATCATGGATGATATGGTTGAATTCTTATTTAGGGGGTTTAAAGGGTAATGTCTGACTTAAATAAAGAAATAGGCGCCTACACCAAGAATTTGAATAAAGCAAGTAAAGACCATAATATTAACCGGGCGATCACCAGAGCTGTAAAATCCTACAGGGAGACGGTATCTTCAACCATGGATCGCTATCCGCACACGGAAAAGCTTGCCGAGGAAGTCCGGGAAATTAAAACATATTCGATGCAGCATAATAAAGCGCTTATGGAACAGGCCATGGATGCCATTGAAAAAAATCATGGCAAGGCTTTCTTTGCTAAAGACAAGGATGAAGTTTTCCGTATTCTCGATGAGATTGTCGGTACCGGCAAAGTCATTGTGAAAGGCAAGAGCATGCTGGGTGAAGAACTCAAACTCAGGCACGGGCTGGAGAAAGCCGGGAACGAAGTTTGGGAAACCGATCTTGGGGAATTCATTCTTCAGCTGAAGGATGACCGCCCCATGCATATTCTGTCTCCGGCAATCCACGTACCCAGGGAACAGGTTGCCGAGATCTTTTCCGATTTCTTTAAGAAGGAAGTGCCTCCCGATATTGCCCAGGAAGTTGGGGTCGTACGGGAATTTTTAAGAGAGAAATATTTCACTGCCGATATTGGAATCAGCGGCGCCAATGTGGTTGCTGCCGATACCGGTCAAGTTGTTATTATTGAAAATGAAGGCAATGTCCGGCTTTGTACAGGTGCGCCGCCGGTACATATTGTCATTGTGGGGATCGAAAAACTCGTACCGTCTTTCCTAGAGGCTATGATGACGGCCGAGGTAACCTGGAGATACGCCCAGTACGGAGCACCGAGCTATGTCAATATTATCAGTGGTCCGAGCAAAACCGGGGATATCGAGAAGGTTACGACTTACGGCGCTCATGGACCGAAAGAATTTTATGTGATTTTTGTTGATAACGGCCGGAGCAAAATGATGGCGGAGGAACATTTCAGCCAGGCTTCGCACTGCCTGCGCTGCGGCGGCTGCATGTATGAGTGCCCTGTTTTCCAGGTCACAGCAGGGCATTATGGCAAGACCTACTTAAGCGGCATAGGATCCGTCTGGACGGCCTTCGTTGAAGGCGGAGCAGATGCTGCTGCTCCGATGCTGTACACCTGTCTGCGCTGCGGACGTTGTGTGGAGCGCTGCCCGATGCAGATTGACGTACCGAGCATGGTCGGGGAACTGCGAAGCAGGGTCGTATCATCGGAAGAATAACGGACGGATTGTTTTAAAAAGTAAATCCGATTACGAGAGTATTGTAAAAATTAGAATATGGAATAGTTTAAGAGTAAGGCTTAGATAAACCTTACTCTTTTATAGTGGTAAGCAGTAAAAATTTCCTTGAGTTATATAAAGTAGTTTGCTTATTCGGATAGCGCAGGATTGGCAGAAGTAGACCAAATTCTTTCCTCGATTAATTTTGGACAATAGAGATTCATACAGAGCTACGGAAGACGTATTTTGGAAAATAATATGCTATAATACAAAAAAAATTATTCTTTTAAATTATAGGTTAATTTTATTATAACTGGAGAATAAAAAATGGTAAAAGAATCGCATAGAGACAAGACAGAAAAAGTGAAGACTGGGGAAAATAATAAAAATCTTTCGCTCAAAGACAGATTATTTACGATCGTATTCGAGAACGATACCCATGCGGGGAGGTCTTTTGATATTGCGCTGCTCTGGCTGATCCTGCTGAGTATTCTCGTTGTCTGTTTGGAATCGCTGCCCAATTTGAATCAGGATTACCGCACAATTCTCTCTGGTACGGAATGGGTGATCACGCTTCTCTTTACAATTGAATATATCATCAGAATCTGGGTCGTAAGAAATAAACTAAGATATCTGAAAAGTTTCTTTGGCGTAACCGATTTACTGGCAATCTTGCCAACGTATCTGAGTATCTTTATCGCCGGTAGCCAGTTTGCTTTGATTTTTAGGGTCTTTCGTCTACTGAGGATCTTTCGGATCTTAAAGCTCGGCCGGTACGTCGGTGAATCATATTCGCTGATCAATGCGCTGAAGGCCAGCCGCTATAAAATTATTGTCTTTCTGCAGGGGGTCCTCGTTGTGGTTGTAATCGTTGGGACAATGATGTATTTAATTGAAGGGGAAACCAGCGGATTTGACAGTATTCCGGCCTCAATCTACTGGGCGATTGTGACCCTTACGACCGTCGGATTTGGCGACATTACACCGGTCACACCTTTGGGAAGGATTGTTGCCTCCATGCTGATGCTTCTTGGTTATGGCGTAATTGCCGTACCTACTGGCATTGTCTCAGCAGAGCTAGCAAAAAACAGAAACATAAAAGCATCTACACGAACTTGTCCGAACTGCCGCCTAGTTATTCAGGACGAAGGGGACAACTACTGCAAAAATTGCGGCCTTCAACTAGAAAAAAAAGAAAACAATAAAGTATAAATGTATAGGATACTTTATTGTTCAAGTTTTTAAACAATCTACAATTAAAAATAGAGCAAATGAAGCAAAATCTATGGAAGTTTACCGCCTTAGACGACCTTGGTCGTCCAATTCTCACAATTCCAAACTTCCGTAACGACATCCTGGTAAAAATCAGGCTCATGGCAAATGAGGAGCAGGCTGCCTTTATAGGCCTGAAGCGCGCGTTTCAGCTCCTGTTTGGCTTCGACATCGAGATGGTTGGTTGGTTCGTCGAGCAGCAGAAAATTTGTTTCTTTATTAATCAGCTTGCAGAGTCGTACTTTGGCCTGCTCACCGCCGCTTAAGACCAGGATTTTGCTTTCGATGTGCTTCGTTGTTAAACCGCATTTGGCCAGCGCTGCCCGCACTTCGTACTGCGTATAGCCGGGGAAGTCCGACCAGAATTCTTCAATGCAAGTCTTATAATTGGCATCCTTGATTTCCTGTTCAAAGTAGCCGGGGAAGAGATAGTCTCCAAGTTCAGCCTGGCCTGAAAGGGAAGGGATTTCACTGAGGATGCTCTTTAAGAGCGTGGTTTTGCCGATCCCGTTAGCGCCGGTTAATGCAACCTTCTGGCCGCGCTCCAGGGAAATATTGATCGGACGGGAGAGCGGTTCGTTATAGCCGATCACCAGATTAGAGGTTTGAAACACGAGCTTGCCGGAAGTCCTGGCTTCTTTAAAGTTGAATACCGGTTTGGGTTTGTCCTTGGCCAGTTCGATCCGGTCCATTTTATCGAGCTTTTTCTGGCGGGACATCGCCATATTTCGGGTAGAGACTCTGGCTTTGTTGCGCGCGACAAAATCCTCCAGGTCGGAAATTTCCTGCTGCTGTTTTTTATAGGCCGCTTCGAGCTGCTGCTTTTTTGTCTCGTAGACATTCAGGAAATTCTGATAGTCTCCGACATAGCGGTTCAGTTGCAGGTTGTCCATATGATAAATCAGATTGATTACGCTGTTTAAGAATTCCATGTCGTGTGAGATCAGGATAAATGCATTTTCATAGGCCAGCAGGTAGCGTTTCAGCCATTCAATGTGCTGTTCATCGAGATAGTTTGTCGGCTCATCCAAAAGCAGAATATCCGGCTTTTCCAGCAGAAGTTTGGCCAAAAGTACTTTGGTCCTCTGACCGCCGCTTAAGTCATCCACGTCCTTATCGAGACCGATATCCTGCAGACCTAAACCGCGGGCGGTCTCCTCAACCTTAGCATCGACAATATAGAAATCATTGTTGTTCAAGGTTTCCTGAATCAATCCCATCTCTTCGAGCAGCACTTCCAGTTCCTCAGGTGAAGCGTCGCCCATTTTATCACAAATCGCGAGCATCTCAGCTTCCAGTGCAAAAAGATACTGAAAAGCATCCTTAAGAACATCGCGGATCGTTGCTCCTTTGGCCAGAACCGTGTGCTGGTCGAGATAACCGACCCTGACCCGTTTAGACCATTCGATCTGGCCTTCATCAGGCTCGAGTTGGCGCGTAATGATGTTCATAAACGTAGATTTTCCCTCGCCATTCGCCCCGATCAAGCCGATATGCTCGCCCTTCAGCAGGCGGAAAGAAACATTTTGAAATATGGCTCGGTCGCCAAAGCCATGACTCAAGTTTTTAACAGTCAGAATACTCATGTTTTCTTATCTTCCTTTTTACATAAATTAGTAAAAATCTTCAACGGTTACCATGCATTTTAGAGTTGACGTATTTTAGAGTCAACAAGGTGATAGCAGGAAATATCTTTATTAGATTATCAAATCTGTCTAAGGAGAGCAAGTCAGAAATATGACAGCGCAGAAACTAATTCGTATCATGCTTTATTGATAAGAAGGGCAGCCTCCATGATGATATTTGCTTGGGACTGAGTTGATGGTAATATTAGATGAAAGATGCATTTTTGATCCGTTTGAGCGGATCAAAAATATAAAGGTGGAAGCGATGGGTATTGATTATTTTGATCAAATTTGGCGAACTAAAGATTCCAAAAGCAGTTATAAAGAAGGAAGCGCGGATTCCTGGGACAACAGGGTCGAAGAATTCACAGGCATCGAACCTGATGAGAGAATTGTAAATATTACAGAACTGCTTACCGCAAAAAGAATGCTCCGGGAAGACAGCACTGTTCTGGATATCGGCTGCGGACCCGGCCGTTTTGCAGCAGAATTTGCCCGAAGAGCGAAAAACGTAACCGGTGTGGATATTTCGCCGAAAATGGTGCGAACCGCCAGAGACTACGCGGCGGCCCGGGAGCTTCAAAATATTGATTTCATGGAGATGGACTGGCGGCAAGACGACTTGTTCGCAAAACAGTGGAAGCAAAAATTCAGCCTGGTAACTGCCATTATGTCTCCCGCTATTGGGAGCAGGGAAAGCCTTGAGAAGATGATCGCAGTCAGCAGTGAATATTGTTTTTTAAGTCATTTTGTTGAACGGCATGATTCCATTAGTGACGAACTGAAAAGACGGTTTCTTCCGCCCCATATGGAAGATGTATACGGCAACAAAGGATTGTACTGCTGTTTCAATATTCTCTGGCTCAAAAAACTTTGTCCTGAAATTACGTATATCGAGACAGCAAGGGAAAGTGTCCGCACATTGGATGAAGCGAACCGTCATTACATCAGCAGACTTGGCATGAAGACAGATTTGACTGATGAGCAAAAAGCGGACATCAGGAATTATCTTCAAAGCAAAGCAGAGAACGGGCTGATCAGAGAAACGATCATAGGGAAGATTGCCTGTATATGTTGGAAAGTTGCAGCCGTCTAGATTCCCAGAAACGAAAAAGAGTTCATTATTGAATAAGTTTCTTTTTTACCATGACCAGCGGGAAAGGCAATGTCAGCAGCGTAACGGCTAAGAGCCAGATGATATGGCCGGTGATTGCTGGAGTAACCTGTCCCAGAACCAGTGGACGCACCGTTTCAACCGTATGGTACAGCGGCGTCAGCCACGGAAGAAAACGAATGGCGGCGGGCAAGCTTTCAATCGGAAAAAAGATTCCGGCAAACAGAAACATTGGAGAAATCAACAGCGTGAAAAAATAGCCGAAAGAGTCGTAATTGGGAGCGAGACTCGTCCAAATTAAAGAGAGATTGGAAAAAATGACGGACATGAGGATCAGTGGGACAAAGATGAGCAGGGCATACAGGGAGTGGACAATGCCGAATAAAGCGACGACAATAAAGAAAACCGCACCGTAAAGAGCACCTTTGAACGTGCCGTACAGGATTTCGCCGAGGATGATGTCGTCCATGCTTACCGGCGTAACCACCATGCTGTGAAATATTTTCTCCTTGGACATCCGGGTATAGCTGTTGTAGGTCATCTCATAAGTTACAGCAAACATCGCTGAAGAAGCGATCAGCCCCGGAGCCAGAAAATCAAGGTAGGAAAGCCCGTTGATCTGCGTAATATAAACACCCAGACCAAAGCCCATGGCCCAGAGATAAAGCAGCGGCTCCAGAAAGTTAAACATGATATTAGCTTTCCATGTTTTACCGAAAACCTTCAGATTCCGTACGAATACCTTAAAGGTCAGCACGGGGTTAAGATCGAGCTTAATTATTTTCATCCTATTATCCTCCATATCATTAACGGTTTTGAGATTATTTCTCAAAACCGCCGCGGACACCATGCAGCGTTTCGCCGGTCAGTTTTAGAAAAACATCTTCGAGATTTGTAGGTCTCAGGCGCTGATAGCTGACAGGAAGGTGTTCACCGGCAATTCTTTGATTCAGGTTGTCAGCCATAGCTGGTCCGAGATCAGAATAGAGAACCAGATCATCACCAATTTGCTGATAAGATTTCAGCCACTCAGCGCTCCAGTTCAGGAGCTTATTTTGCATATCCGGACTCACTCCGAGTTCCAGCGCATATGCACCGACATGCTTATCAATAAGATCTTTCGGTACACCTTGCTCAAGGATTTTGCCCTGATTGATGATGATCAGTCGGTCACAGAGATGACTGGCTTCTTCAAGATAGTGTGTTGTCAGGAGCATGGTCGTACCGCTTTCTTTTAACTGCCGCAGACGCTGCCAGACCATATGACGGGCGTACGGATCAAGCCCGGTGGTTGGCTCATCGAGAATCAATAGCTCCGGACGGTTGATCAACGCACGGCCGATTGTCAGACGTCGTTTCATGCCGCCGGACAGCTCGTCGACGACCGCATTGGCTTTACTTCGAAGATCCATAAAGTCCAGGATTTCCAAAGCCCGTTCCCTGGCAATACTTCTCGGCAGTCGGTAATAGGAGGCGTAGACCAGCAGGTTTTCCAGAATCGTCAGTTCCGGGTCAAGGTTGTCTTCCTGAGCAACAACACCGAGACGTGCTTTAATTTCCCGGGAATGCTCCGAAATATCCTGGCTGAAAACCGTCAGGCGGCCCTCAGTTCGGGGTGACAAGCCAAAGACCATCCTGGCCAGGGATGTTTTGCCGGCGCCGTTTGGGCCAAGAAGTCCAAAACACTCTCCTTGCCGGACAGTAAAAGAGATCGTGTCAACGGCAGTGAAATCTCCGAACCGTTTCGTTAGATTTTGGGCTGAAATGATATCGGCTGGAAGAGAATAAGACATGAGAGGGTACCTCCGTGGATTGCTGTTCTTTTTCCCTAGCGTATCAAAAGGAGGGCAGAAGGGCAAGGCCGCATCTGTGAAAATATCATGTAGGAGAAGGCTGGGAAGAGAAGGCTATATACTGTCCAGTAGATTGCGGGTGGACACGTTGTGCGTCTTCTGATATAATGTAATCGCTTAGGTTGCATTATTTTGCAATAATAGGGAAACAGGTGAAATACCTGTACGGTCCCGCCGCCGTAAGGTGGAGCAGATTCAAAGTTGCCACTGTTTACAATGGGAAGGCTGAATTTGCTTTGAAACCGAGTCGGAAGACCTGCCTGAGCCGTTTTGCACTGTTTTCACGGAGGATGAAAGGTGTAGCATACGAATCGTGCAGAAGTGTTTGAGACTGTTTGCAGATTTTGTAAGTAAAACCTCTTCCAACCGCCGGTTAGAGAGGTTTTTTGATGTCCATGGAGCTTCGATAGAAATGGAGAACAAGTCATGAAAGCCGTTATTCCACGTATTATGTTTGCGGCTGCAGGCAGCAGCAGCGGCAAGACGACAATTACCTGCGCGGTATTACAAGCGCTTTTGGAGCAAGGGGTTCATCCTGCTGCGTTTAAATGCGGGCCGGACTATATTGATCCGATGTTTCACACCGAAGTCATCGGGACAAACTCACGAAATCTGGATCTATTTATGTTATCGGAAGAGGTTTGCCGGTATTTGCTGGTCAAGAATTCCGAGCAGGCCCAAGTCGCTGTTTTAGAAGGGGTAATGGGCTATTATGACGGGCTTGGCATTGGCAGTACCGTGGCAAGCTCTTACCATTTGGCGGTAGCAACGCAAACGCCGGTGATCCTGATTGTCAATTGTGCCGGTTCAGCAATCTCAATTGCAGCCTTGATTCAGGGATTTTGCCGTTTCAGACCGGACAACGGGATCAAGGGCGTTATTCTAAATAATCTTACACCTTCCCTATATCCGCAATATAAGGAAATGATCGAAAAAGAGACGGATATCCAGGTGGTCGGTTACTTTCCGAAACTCAAAGAATGTGCACTGGAAAGCAGACATCTTGGATTAATTACAGCATCAGAAGTGAAAGACCTTCAGCAAAAAATGAAATTTCTGGCCATACAGGCCAGAGAATCCATTGATTTGAACCAGCTGCTGCGTATTGCAGGCGGGGCCGCGGAAATAGACTATTATGAGGCCGCGATTGAGAAAATCTCTGCTGTCAAAGTCGCCGTAGCCAGAGATAAAGCTTTCTGTTTTTATTACCAGGACAGCCTCGAACTTTTGGAAACATTGGGAGCTGAACTGCAGTATTTTAGCCCGCTTGAGGATCAAGCCGTACCTGAATGCGACGGACTGATTCTCGGCGGCGGTTACCCGGAATTATATACCGAACAACTGGCTGGGAATACATCAATGCTGTCAAGTATCAGGCAGGTTCTTGCTAAAAATACTCCCTGCATAGCCGAGTGCGGCGGGTTTATGTATTTATTGAACCGTATTGCTGACAAGGACGGCAAACCTTATCCGATGGCAGGATATTTAGAAGGGGACGCTGTACTGACGGATAAACTGAACCGTTTCGGTTATATCACGCTGACGGCGCAAAAGGATAACCTGCTGTGCGGCAAAGGCGGCAAGATCAACGCGCATGAATTTCATTATTCGGATTCAACAGCCAATGGCGGCGGTTTTACGGCAGTCAATTCATCAGGGAGCAAAATGTGGGACTGCATCCATGCCGATGAGAACCTCGTTGCCGGCTATCCCCACCTTCATCTCTGGGGAAACCCTGAGTTTGCACGTTCGTTTATCCGGAGATGCAGCGACTTTCAGGCTGCCAGGATGGGTTCGTAAGGTGTGCGTAAACAGGAAAAATTTGAATCATTTGCTGAACGGAACGATAGCTGATATAAAACGACAACTGATATGAAGGGATATTTTTGTGAAAGGAAAGAGGCGGTAAGTAATGTTGGCTTTGGTTAGCGGAGGCGTTGCCAGTGGAAAGTCTGAAATAGCGGAAAATTTGGCTGTCAGCCTGAATACAGGAAAGATGGCCTATATCGCAACGATGACTGCCTCAGACGAAGAATGCCGCAACCGGGTTGTCAAGCACCGTCGGATGCGGGACGGCAAAGGGTTCGACACCTTCGAGTTTTCTTACGGACTTTCCGAGAAAATCCCTATTTTAAGCGGCTGCGATACCGCTTTACTCGAGTGTATGGGCAACCTGATTGCCAATGAAATGTATCTGCAGAAGCGCAGCCCGCAGGATGCCATTGATTGCATCAGTAATGATATTCGGCTGCTAGCGGCGACTGTACCGAATACCGTCATCGTAACCAGCACGATATTTGAGGATTTCAAAGCCTATGATGATTTTACGACCGGCTATATCCGTGTACTGGCTGAAATAAATTCGGCAATTGCCGCGGCTGCAGATGTCGTGATTGAATCCGTCTGCGCGATTCCGCTTATCCATAAAGGAATGAAGGAGCTTTCCGGTTATGAAAACCTTGTATGAATCGTTTGTTGCAGCCTTTTCGATGTTTTCTAAAATTCCAATGCCTCAAATTGACTGGAACGAGAAGAATATGCGTTATTCTTTTATCTTCTTTCCTGTGGTCGGGGCTGTCATTGCCTTTGTTCTCTATTTCTTGTTTCTATTATTGGAATATTTCAGGTTCAGTCCCGTCTTTTTTGCTGCTGCAGCTGTGTTTATTAACGTCATGATCACTGGCGGAGTTCACCTCGACGGTTATTGTGACACGACAGATGCCTTGAATTCCCATAAGGACCAAGAGGAAAAGCTTCGAATCCTTAAGGATCCCAATGTTGGAGCCTTCGCGCTCATCTATACGTCAGTTATCCTGCTGCTACAATTTGCGGCGTGGTATGAGACCTATCTGAAACCGGACTTTTTCTTTCTCGTTCTTGTTTCGTTTGTCCTGTCACGGTCGATGGCCGCTTTGGCAGTCGTCTGCTTTCCGTGTGTCAGAAAAACAGGACTTGCTTCAATCTTTGCAGGTTATGCCTCGAAAAAAACGGTAAGAATCATTAGTTGCTTGATTGTTTTATTATGTGTTGCAGCAATGTTGTACGTGAGTATGATTGTCGGGATCACTGCAGTTCTATTTATTATGCTGTCCTTTTACTTATTTAACCGCATGGTTCAAAAACATTTTGGGGGCATAACCGGCGATCTGGCAGGCTTTTATATTGTAGTAAGCGAAACAGGAATACTTCTGATTTCGGTAATAGCAGGAGGCGTTAGACTATGATTTTGGTGATCGGAGGCGCTAGTCAGGGAAAATTGGAATTTGTCAGGAGTACGTGGGATATCGCTTCGGCCAACATTACGGATGGCGGGACGTGCAGCTTCGAAGAGGCTTTTCAGCGTCCGGTGCTTGACCATCTGCATCTGTTGATTAGGCGCTTGCAGGAAGCCGGTCATGATGTCCGAAGGTTTGTCACTGACGGAATTGGGCAGCACCCCGATATGATTCTGATTTGTGATGAATTAAGTTCAGCCGTGGTACCGGTTTTAAAAGATGACCGGGAAATGCAGGAAGTTACCGGGAGGGTCCTTTGCACGGCCGCCCAGAAAGCGGCTAAGGTCTATCGTGTTTTCTACTCCGTTCCGGTTCTGATTAAAGGTGAAGAGCATGAATAAGTTCCTATACCTGGTCCGGCATGGCAAGACGGAAGGGAATCTGAGACGCAAGTATATCGGAATTACGGATGAGCCTTTATGTGAACAGGGGATTTCCGAAATCCGTGAGCATATTGCTGCCGGTCGCTATACGGCGGTTGAGCACGTCTTTGTCAGTCCAAGGCTCCGCTGCCTTCAGACCAGGGAGCTGATCTATCCGGATATTCCTTACAGTATAATGCCTGAACTTGCGGAGTGCAGCTTCGGTATATTCGAAAACAAATCGTATGAACAGCTGAAGGACCTTGCCGAGTACAAAAGTTGGATTGACGGCGGCGGAAAACAGCAAGTCCCGGGCGGAGAACAGCCGGAAATATTCAGGTCCCGCTGCCTGGACGGTTTTAACCGCGTTATGCAGGAAGTAGATGAAGCCGGAATCGAAAAGGCCGCGCTGGTTATTCACGGCGGTACGATCATGATGCTGCTTGAGGCATTTTCTCCCGAAGTATTTGATTTTTACCATTGGCAGATAAAGAACGGCGAAGGCTATCAGCTGACGATTGATCAGGCTTTATGGACCGAAAAGAAGAAGCTGGCGGCGATAGCGAAGATCTAGAGGATAAGAATATAAAGATCCAAAGTTGATCGCTGCTTGTTTTTGGGAATGACGAAATCGACGAAATGATAAAGAAGTTGGTATGGAATGATTACACTTTATGCTTTAATGACAGGTTATATTTTGGATTTGATTTTTGGTGATCCTTCCTGGCTGCCTCATCCGGTTCGCTGGATCGGTTCGCTGATTGCCGGAGGAGACAAATATCTGCACCGGATCAGTTGCAGGACGGACCGAGGCCAGTATTGGTGCGGGGTACTGCTGACTGTTACCATTGTTACGGTGACATTTCTCGTGCCGTTGGGCCTATTGTATTTGCTGAATAGCATTAGCCCGCTGCTGGGATTTATGGCCGAGGCTTTGATGTGTTATCAGATTCTGGCTACGAAGTCGCTGCAAGCTGAGAGCATGAAGGTCTATGATGCCCTGCAGAAGAACGATATCATGGAAGCCCGTTATCAATTATCCTGGATTGTCGGCCGGGACACGGAGAATTTGAACAGCTCCCAGGTAGCGAAAGGCGCTGTGGAAACCGTGGCCGAAAATCTTTCCGACGGCGTCATCGCGCCGATGCTTTTCATTCTAGTTGGCGGAGCCCCTTTGGGCTTTTTGTATAAAGCGGTCAATACCCTGGACTCGATGATTGGCTATAAAAATGACAAATATCTTTATTTTGGCCGGTTTGCTGCCAAACTGGATGATGTCGCCAATTATCTTCCGGCCAGAATTTCTGCCTATTTGATGCTCCTGGCTGTTTTTTTGACCCGTTATGATTTCAAAGATGCCTTCAGAATCTACCGGCGTGACCGTCATAATCATACCAGTCCGAATTCCGCCCACACTGAAGCCGTTTGTGCCGGAGCCCTTAATATTCAGCTTGCCGGAAGCAATTCTTACTTTGGCAAGCTGGTGGTCAAACCAACGATTGGTGACCCGATCCGGGAGATCGAGGCTGAAGATATCCGCCGCGCCAACAAGCTCATGGTTGCGACGTCGCTTGTCGGCTTGATTCTGGGGTCCGCTGTCAGAGCGCTTATTGTTCAGTAAGTAGCAGCTTTGTAAATTCTACGGAGCAGGAGAGTACAAGCAGTGTAGTTATTAAGACTTATTAAGGTAAGCCTGTAGTTATCAGCTCTTTGGGGATTATCTTTGAAGAAACACTCTATGGGGTAGGTCTGGGAGTCACAATACCGCTTTTCGGCTGTTGTGCCCTCCGTGGCACAAAAAGCCGCGCTCCGCCTCGTGCTCCGCTTAGCGCGGAACTGTGACTCCCAGACTGGTCTTAAGGGTGGGAGACTTTAGCGGCTCAAGAAGCACTATCAAGCTTAATAAGCAGGTTTACTTTGCCTTCCGTAACTAACTTTTTTATGACTTGCTCCTTGTATCATTACCTTCTAAGCATTGTTGCTTCTGAGCGCAACGCTCTACATCGTGCTTCACATGGCGGTAATTAGGATTTTAGACTTGTGCTTGCCAACAAAGTGAGGAATACCGGCTGAGACAGAATAAGGGGACTTAATGTATTTGCTATCCTTCCTGAATTTTCTACAAAACTTTCTACAGATTAGCGTCTCTTCGTAACCGACCTGACAAGCGGAACAAGGATGTGGAGCGCGGCTATTTGCGCCATGGATGGCGCAATAGCCGAAAAGGCGGTTACGAAGAGGCGCCAACCGCAGAAAAGAATCTATAGATTAGAACCTACATATTCACCCCAAGAATAATCCCAAACTTTAAACAAGCTTAGGCTACAAATACGACAGAGACAGGTGAGAGCAGATGTATCAATATATCCACGGGGGAGACATTTATTCGGTAAAAAAACTGACAGGCAGACAGGAAATTCTTGATTTTTCTTCCAATGTCAATCCACTCGGGCTGCCGGAGTCCGTGAAAGAAGCCGTAATCCGTTCGCTTGACGAATGTACGAATTATCCTGACCCGTTTTGCCGGGATCTTGTTGCGGCTCTGGCGAACTATGAGTGTACGGATCCTGAATATATCCTTGCCGCCAATGGGGCTGCAGAGATTATTTTCAGACTCGCGCTGGCTCTGAAACCGAAAAAGGCGCTGATCTTTGCTCCGACGTTTGCAGACTATGAAAAGGCGCTGCATACGGTGGATTGCTCGATAGAATATTATTTTTTACGGCCGGAGCACGATTTTGCAGCCCGTGAGGACCTGTTGGATCAGATGCGTCCAGGCCTGGACATCATGATTCTTTGTAACCCCAATAATCCTACCGGTCAATTGTGTTCACGTGCATTTTTACAGAAAGTGCTTGCCAAGAGCCAGGAAATCGGTGCAATCGTGATGATTGATGAATGCTTTATGGATTTTGTCGAAAATAAAGAACAATTTTCTGTGCAAAACTGTATTGAACAGTATGAAAATCTCGTCATCCTGAAAGCTTTTACCAAGATATTTGCGATGCCGGGTTTTAGACTTGGCTACGCTTTGACAGCCAACAAAACATTGCTCGAACAAATGAGGTCCGCCGGTCAGGACTGGAGTGTTTCAACGCCGGCCCAAACGGCCGGTATCGCTGCCTTAAAAGAAACTGCCTATCTGCAGCAGACGAAACAGCTGATTGAAACAGAAAGAAGATTTTTGATTGATGCGCTTTTGGGTCTTGGACTGAAGGTCATCGGCTCCAGAGCAAACTACATATTTTTCCGGACTCAGCGTACAGACCTATCCGAAAAGCTGATTGCGAAAGGGATTATGATCCGTCCATGCGCCAACTATGTCAATTTAAACGGTGAATATTTCAGGGTTGCTGTGAAAAACCATGAAGATAATTTGAAACTCAGCACCGTACTCAGGGATGTGATATGTGATGAAAGCAGTCATGGTCATTGTTGACGGACTTGCAGATGAAAAAATTGAAGAATTAGGCTGGCAAACCACATTTGAGGCTGCCTGTCATCCTGAACTTGATCAAATTGCCGCCGAGGGTTATACCGGCTGGTTTGATTCCTGCCCGCAGGGTTACCTGCCGGAGAGCATGCCGTGTATCCTGAATCTTTTAGGCGTTAAGCCTGCCTATTTTCCGCAAAGCAGGGCATCACTCGAACTGCTTGCTAACGGCTACTGCCTGGAGCAGGATGAAGTTGTTCTTCGCTGCAACCTTGCCGCCCTTGACAGTCACGGAAGATTAGCTTCCTTCAACGGCGGGAACTTAACCGGAGCGGAAATGCAAAAAGCAGCGAAAATAGCGGCTGATATCGATTCGAATATCAAGATATTGCATTTATCCGGGTATAGGAACCTGATCATTGTCAAAGCACAATACTTTAAAACACTGGATTGTAAGACTTATCCGCCGCATGAATTTTTGGGCGGTGATTCGGATGATTTATTAGCGGATATCTGCGCTTCGGCCCCCATACTCCAAGAATTTGTTTCGGAGGGGAGAAACAGGTTAAAATACCTAAGCAGCCAAGAGCAGCAAATGATGTTTTATCCGTGGGGAATATCCGGGAAAAGCCGTTTACCTGCATTCGCAGAATTGTATGGCAAAAAAGCAGCGGCAGTCTGCGGTACGGAAATTGCCAAAGGGATTGCTTTGGCCTTGAAGATGGATGTTCCTGATCTAGCAGAAGCTACCGGAGACACGGATACGGATCTGGCCCTTAAGGCTCAAACAGCCTGCCGTCTGTTGTCCGGTCATGATTTTGTGCTTGTGCATATCAATGGCACAGATGAAGCCGCTCACCGGCATGATTATCGGGAAAAAATTGAATTTATCGAAAGAATCGACCGGGAGTTTTTTGCCTTTCTGCGTCAGAACCTGACAGATGATACCGGGATTCTGATCTGTGCCGATCATGCGACCAGCCCTGTCAGCGGGAAGCATTCGGCCTTGGACGTTCCGTATATCCTCCGAAAAGCCGGGGAAACCTTTCCGCCGGGGGATTTGGAAGCGAATAAGGTCTTAAAGTATTTGATTTCAGAGTAAATAATAACATAACAAACAGGAAAGCGGGTGTCACACGATGGCCAAATCAATCATGGTTCAGGGAACAATGTCCAATGCCGGAAAAAGCTTGTTCACGGCAGGTCTGTGCCGTGTTTTTAAACAGGCAGGTTATAAGGTAGCCCCCTTCAAATCCCAAAATATGGCGTTGAACTCCTACATAACCAAAGAAGGGCTGGAGATGGGCAGAGCGCAGGTCGTCCAGGCAGAAGCTGCCGGGCAGGAGCCCAGTGTCCTGATGAATCCGATCCTTTTGAAACCGACAAATGATCAGGGCTCGCAGGTTATTGTCAACGGTGAAGTGTTGGGCAATATGAATGCAGCAGATTATTTTAAATATAAGACGAAGCTTATTCCCAACATTATGGCGTCCTACCAGACGCTTGACCAGAACAATGACGTTATTGTCATTGAAGGAGCAGGCAGTCCTGCAGAGATTAATTTGCAGGAGGATGATATCGTCAATATGGGGATGGCCAAAATGGCTAAAGCTCCGGTGCTGCTTGTCGCCGATATTGACAGGGGCGGCGTTTTTGCATCCATTTACGGTACGGTGATGCTTTTAAGTGAAGATGAAAGGAAAATGATCAAAGGCATTGTGATTAATAAATTTCGCGGAGATGTAGAAATCTTAAGGCCCGGGCTGCGGATGATTGAAGAAAAAGTCAATATTCCGGTCATCGGTGTCGTTCCATATCTGAATATCGACATTGAAGATGAAGATAGTTTATCCGAAAGAATTGCTGTGGACAAAACAGTGCAAGCAGTAGATATTGCAGTGATCCGGCTGCCAAGGATGTCCAATTTTACCGATTTTAACGTTTTTGAACTGATTCCCGGAGTTTCCCTGCGCTATGTGAAATCCATGGCCGAGCTGAAGAATCCGGATATGATCATCCTGCCAGGGACAAAAAATACGATGGCTGACTTGTTGTGGCTGCGTCAGAGCGGTCTGGAAGCAAAGATTAAAAAGCAGGCTGCTGACGGGGAAACCATTGTATTTGGGGTATGCGGAGGCTACCAAATGCTTGGCGAAACGCTGGAAGATCCTTTTGGCGTAGAAGAGGGTGGAAGTCTCGCAGGAATGGGTTTGTTGGATATGAAAACAATATTCTCCAAACAGAAGACCAGGACGCAGGTAGAAGGCAAGTTCAGTCAGCTTGACGGTGTTCTTGCCGGATTATCCGCGATCCGTTTTCACGGTTATGAAATTCATATGGGCGTGACAGAAACTGGGGATACCGAGCCTCTGACGCATATCGACATCGAGTCAGGCCTTCAGGTACAAAAGACAGAAGGCGTCCGGAAACGGAATATTATGGGCAGCTATGTTCATGGCATCTTTGATGAAGAAGGGGTCGCTGTAGCGATTGCCAAATGTCTGTTAAATAAAAAGGGGTTGGATTCAACCAGTCTTAAACGGTTAAGCTATAAACAGTATAAAGAGCAGCAGTATGACCGATTGGCGGATGAAATCCGGAAACACGTCGACATGGCTGCGATCGTAAATATTTTGGAGGCAGGTGTATAATCGATGAAAAAAGGTCTTATTCATATTTACTGCGGGGATGGCAAAGGAAAAACGACCGCTTCTCTCGGTCTGGCAGTGAGGTGTGCAGGCAGAGGGCGCAGGGTATTGATCGTCCAGTTCTTAAAAAGCCAGGATACTGGAGAACTACATACCCTGGAGAAAATTCCGGGGATAACATTTTTGCGCGGTGAAGAATCCTTCAGTTTCTATAATCAGGAAACAAATGAGCAGAAGGAGCAACGCAGGACCGTTTATAATAAGATCCTGCAGCAGGCGGTTTCAGCGTGCCGTGAGGGCCAAGCCGATTTGCTGATTCTTGATGAAGCAGTAGCCTCCTATAATTATGACCTGATTGACCGTGTGTTTCTGCTTGAATTTTTGCGGACGAAACCTGAAGGGCTTGAGGTTGTGCTGACCGGACGGGGGCCTGCGGAGGAGCTTCTTGATCTAGCCGACTATGTCTCTGAGATCAAGAAGGTTAAACATCCTTATGATAAAGGGATCAAAGCGCGTCTCGGCATTGAACGGTAATATTTTACAGCCTCGATTCCATCTTGACAAGAATCCGGTCTCCGCTTTATACTAAAATCAGAAAATATAATACATGATGGTTAAAAACATACAGTGTTACCTTTTGCTGACAGGTCAGGTTGGAATTCGTGGCACAGGTCAGAGGGATGTATGGGATGTTGCCGGACGGATTCAAAGCCACCTTCAGGGTTGGCTTTATTTATTCAGATTAGTTTCTCGCAAAATTCCTCAGTTTCCGTTGAGATTCGTGTTTAAGGTCCATCGATTTCCAGTTAACGTTTCAGGTTCACAAGTATGTTGTTCCGGTAAATGATTGTGTTGCCTTGACCTTAGGTTTTCACCAGGCTCCATTTCTAGACCCCATTATCCGGGTGATTCTTGAGAAAGGTGTAGAGGAAGTAGCATAAGTCCCGATTTATGATTCCACGTGTTTAGGTTAAAGTAGGTGACTCGAGTAAAATCGACTGTTTGTGTTCATGAGGAATTTTGCGGGTTATACACTTAAGGCCTCTTCGATCAATGCGAAGAGGCCGTTTATTTTGTGTGTCAACAAGAGCGTACGTTTAAGAAAGGACCTCACGGGCAAAAAACTGTCATTCAAGATTTCTACGTAAAAAAATTTGTGGTTATTAAAGCCATTATTGGCCTCGAGTAATATAGAATTTAGTGGGTAGAATCAATTTAAAATGCAATTTGCATCATTTATTACGATACCGCCTTTCGGCGGTATTATTCCTATGCAGATTGTTCATGAAATTGTCATATTTTTGCCATAAAATCAACACAGGAGCCGTATAGAATACATAGCAAGATAAGAATTATAGGATTAGAAATGATACGAATACATAACAGTTAGGTGAGGGTTGAATGAGCAGCAAATTAGTAACAAAGATTGTATTGGATATTGCGATGAGCATACTTTTTGTGTTTCTGTTGGATGCTTTTGGAACCGGATTAGCTTTTCATGAGATTGCAGGGCTATTTATTTTTGCTCTTTTTGGTATCCATATTCTGTTAAACTGGGCCTGGGTCAAAAATACAACGTTGAATCTATGGCAAAACAAGCTTAGAAACAGGACCGCAGTTTCCGTAAAGATGAAATATGCTTTAAACCTTGCAATCTTCATCAGTATTTTGATCATCGTGACTACGGGGGTATTGATATCGAAGGTTTTGTTTCCTTCGGATACGACGCATGGTGAATGGATCTATTTGATCCATAAATGGACATCGTACATCTGTCTGGGCTTCTTGATCACGCATCTGGCGATTCATGCCAGCTATTTTGTGAAATCAGTCGGCAGGATCATCATATGCCTAAAAGAGCGTAATGTCAGGAAAACACTGGTTCGCCTTGGTGCGGCGTGCCTGCTAATCGTCATGTTGTATACCCGGGTTCTTTCAACAGTTTCGACAAGCGATGAGAATCAATTAGGCAAAATTGCAGAGACCCAGATCACGACATCGCCAAGTACATCCCAAAACAGGACGGACTCCCCAATGGAAAGTCAATATAATGAAAACAGAACCTATTCGGGGGATTCAGTTTCTGACAATCGTGATAATGGAGGCAGTATTACCGGGGATATGACGATTGGCAATGATAAATCAGAAGACGCTGATGCTATTGGTTCGGCAAATGATGCCGCTACGGATGCAACTGTTGGTGATACTACCGGTCCGGAAGAAAAAATCAGTCTTGATGAATACTTGTCCCAGCTGCACTGTAACGGTTGCCATAAAAACTGCTCTCTTTTGTATCCGCAATGCGATAAGGCCCAACGGGAGATAAGGGTGGCAGAACAGGACTATCAGGAACTTTATGGGATATAAGCGAACAATAACGCTGAAGGGAAAAATATAGATTGAATTCAGGGATTGAATTCAACCGTTAAAAGCCAGGAGAAAATCCTGGTTTTTTTGATCCTTTGATTCAGGAAAAAACTTTTAACTGAAAAACTGCCATAGCTAAAGAAGGAAGACTAAACAAGAACGAAGCGAAACTAAGCAAAACGAAGTAAGGGGCCGTTGCAAACGAACGTAATCATTCGTGAGCAACAGCCCTATTTTCATACCCGAAATATAGCAAATGCAGGCTCAAAGAGCCCGTAAAGATTAGGCTATGCAATGTCTAACCAGCGCAAGCTCAAACCATAATAATTTAGCTGGCTTTTTATTTAACTTAGAGGCTGAATCTGAAGAAAACATGATGAGCAAACAAATACATATCCGGGATACGGCAACATAGAATAAGAACAGCGCAGTATAAATGAACTTATGTTTAATATTGACAACTGAATTTTGAGCGCGGTATACTAGAAAAAAGAATAATGAATGGGTGTTTATTTATGCAAGTGCCGAAAGAAGAAATCAAAAAAAGGATCATTGAGGCTGCGGAAGAGGAGTTTCTCGTCTCAGGCTACCGTCATTCCTCAATGCGGAATATTGCGCAGCAAGCCGGGATTACCGTAGGGAATATTTACTCCTATTTTTCCGGCAAGGATGACCTGCTCGATAATATTCTTCAGTCTACCATAGAACAGCTTCGGAAATTGGTATTCATTAACATATCCGATAAGAGCAACCTGTCGACGCAAAGCATTACTTATGTCACGGAAGCGATGACCAAGGTGTTTCTGGATAACAGAACGCAGTTTTTGATTCTGATGAAGAATGTTGCAGGTTCCAAATACGAAAATATAAAGGCGGAACTGATTGAGCTTGTCAAGCAGCGTCTGGAAAACGATTTGTTCCTAAGCAGTTCCAAGCCCGGCAGCGATATGTTGCTTGCCGATTCCCTGGCCGTGGCGCTTATTGAAGGTATCATCAATATTTTTAATAAGTATGGCGGGGATGAAGTACGTCTGGCCAATCTGCTGAACAAGTTCCTTTTATTGATTATTGGGGATATTCAAAAGAGGATTTAAAAGAATGGTAAAGGATGGTACGGGTATGCAGCTGCTTATAGAAAAGCTTGTGAAGTTTCTTATTGCCCATAAACGGGCGGTTTTATTGACCTATCTGGCTATTATCATCGTTAGCATTGCGCTTGTACCCAGTATTAAAGTCAACTATGATTTGGCGGAATATCTGCCGGGTCACTCCATGACCAAGCAGGCGATTACACTTGTGGACAAGGAATTTGGTTATCCGGGAACTGCTCAGGTCATGGTAGAAAATGTTTCTATCCAAGAGGCCGCGCTTGCCAAGGAAAAAATCAAAGAGGTTCCGGGTGTAAAAAACGTAATCTGGCTGGACGATGTCACAGATATCACAGTCCCTGAATCCTTTATTTCCCAGGATTATCTGGATAGTTACTACAAAGATGGTGCGGCCTTATTCCAGGTTGAATTTGCGCAGGGGGATTATGCCTCGGAAACAGGGGATGCCCTGAAGACGATCCGGGGTTCCTTAGGCGAAAAGGCTAGTATCACGGGGGAAGCTGAAGATTCAAGCCATATGCGGGAAGTACTGGCCTCGGAAATGTCCAAGATCATGATCATCGTTATTCCGCTCTGCGTCCTCATCCTGATGTTGGCATGTTACTCCTGGATAGAACCGCTGCTCTATTTAACCGTCATTGGTATTTCCGTGATTATCAATGCCGGAACGAATGCTTTTTTCCCTGACATATCCTTTATCACGAATTCAATTGCCGCGGTGCTGCAATTCGCCATTTCGATGGATTTTTCATTGTTTCTTTGCCACCGCTATCTAGAGGAAAGGGATGCCGGGGCAGCGTTTGTTCCTGCAATTATCAAAGCAGTAAAAAATACATTATCGTCTATTTCGGCGAGCGCACTGACGATTGTAGCAGGTTTTTTAGCCTTGCTGTTTATGCAGTACGGGATCGGGAAAGATCTTGGACTGGTACTGATTAAAGGAATCTGTCTGAGCTATATCAGTGTGATCATTTTGCTGCCGGTTCTGATTGCGATCTTCCACAAAACGATTGATAAAACCCGGCATAGACCACTCGTTCCCCCTTTTAAGAAGATAGGACTTGGTGCAATTAAAGTAAAATATCTGCTGTTTGCCCTGGCTGTGATCGTTATTATTCCGTCTTTCCTGGCACAAAAGAATACCGACTTTTTATATGGCAATACTTCCGGAAGTTCCAGTGAGGGAACCATTGCCGAGGAAAGAAAGAACATTGAAAGCCGCTTCGGCGTCTATAATCCTGTCGTTGTACTTATACCAAATGATGATATTTCCTCGGAAATTCAGCTGGCCGAGGAACTGAAGAAACAGAAATATATCCGCGATGTTCAGACCCTGGTTACGCTGGCAGATCCTGCTGTACCACGTTCTTTACTGCCGCAAAGCGTTAAGGATATGTTCCTGTCAGAACATTATACCCGGATGATCGTTCTGATGAACATTACCGGTGAAAAGCCCGAGACTTCCAAAGCCGTTGCCGAACTCGAGCAGTCGGTGCAGAAGTATTACCCTGACGAATGGTATGCCGCGGGGAATGCCACCAGTATTGCCGATATTAAGAATACGGTTGAACATGATACGCGTACAGTTAACCTTTTTTCAATTCTTTCCGTGGGTCTGATTATTCTACTGACCTTCCGTTCCATCTCTGTTCCGATTCTGCTGATCAGCGTTATTGAGTCTTCGATTTGGATCAACATGGGTATCCCCTATTTTCAGGGATCAAGCTTGGTGTTTATCGGCTATCTGGTGGTGAGTTCCATCCAGCTTGGCGCAACAATCGATTATGGGATCCTGATGTCCAACCGCTATCTCGAATTCAGGAAGACGCAAAAACCCAGAGATGCGGTGCTGTCTGCGTTGAATACTGCCGGGAACACAGTGATGATCTCAGCTCTGATTCTTGCCGTGGCGGGTTTTGCGGAAGGACTGCTCTCCCAGATTAAAGCAATCAGCGATATTGGAATTTTGCTGGGCAGAGGAGCTGCACTGTCGGGACTGATGGTTCTTGTTTTGCTGCCGGTGCTGCTGATGACGTTTGATAAAATCATCATGAAGACCACTTTCTCTGTGAAAGAAAGTGAGAGAGAGGAGACAATCTGATGAAAAAACCGATCGCATGCTTTCTGACTGTAATGCTGCTGATTCCTGTATTCTCTTTATCCGCATCTGCTTCAGATACGGAGAGCACGGCAAGCAACCGCAATATGGCCGTTGTCAAAGATGAGACCGTTTATGCGGACCTGAAAATGGATGGGAGTATTTCCGGTATTACAGTCGTCAATAGGATCGAAACGCCTGAGTCCGGCATTTACCTGGACTACGGTGTCTACGATTCGATTACCAACCTTTCCGGCAGTGAAGCTCCTGTACTCGCCGATGGCAAAATTTCCTGGCAGCTGCCGGCGCGGGACAAAGGCTTCTACTATCAGGGCAAACTGACGAAGGGGGAACTGCCGTTTACGTTTCGTATTACCTATCGGCTGAACGGCCATGAGGTTAAGCCCGAAGACATTGTCGGCAAAGAAGGAAGGATTGAAATCACGCTCAAAGTTCAGCCAAATGCTGAAGCCAAAGCGTATTACAGAGAAAACTATCTTTGTCAGATCCAGCTGCCGCTGGATCTGGATGAAAATACGATTCTTTCTTCATCAGGCACTTCCGCCATGATTTCCGGCAAGACCCTGACGTTGGCCTATATGGTGCTTCCGCAGAAAACTGCTCAATATACAGTGGTTTATGATACTGAAAAATTCCAGATGGCGTCCATGACGATGACCTGTTCCTATTTTGACAGTTCCAATTTCCTGAATCTTAACATGGATACCGGAAGTATAACGCAAATGTCACGCGGAGCCGGGCAAATTGTTTCCGGTACGGAGAAACTGAAGGCCGGTTTAATCGAATTGAATAAAGGCATGGCAAGTATTGCTTTGGGCTCTGCCCAACTTCAGCAGGGAGCCGGCATGATGCGTCAAGGGATTGAAGAATATTCAGCCGGAGCATCGAGTCTTGCGGCGCAGTTTAAGCAGATCAGCAGCGGTACGGTTCAGCTTTCCCAGCAGGGACAGGAACTTGCAGCCCAGTATACCAACCTTTCCTCCGGTGTAACTGCCATAATGGATCAATTAACGCCATTGCTGAATGCTCTGCCCGCTGAACAAAAGCAGGCTTATCTTCAGCAGATAGGAACCATGAAGGCTCAATTATCCCAATATGGTGCCGGCCTGTCCGGCTATACAGCAGGTGTAACCCAGTCCGCCAAGGGAATGACTGATTTCTCAACAGGTTTGGATCAATTTGCCCAGCAGGGGGCGGAATTAAAAACAGGTGCTGTGGCACTGGCCAACAGTACAGCTGCGATAACCGGCGGCTTCAATCAGCTAGTATCCAGTTCAGCGGTTTTGCCTGATCAGGTTCAAAAATTGATAGACGGGCAAAAGCAATTTAAAAACGGTATTGACGAAGCTTCCGGATTGCTGGAAACACTTTCATTTGCCAGCGGGAATGAGATAAAACCGGTATCTTTTGTGTCCTCGCAGATTTCCCCGCGAAGTATTCAGTTTGTTATCCGGACCCCGGATTTGAAAGCTGCAGCAGATGAAAAAGCCACAGTCACGGAGCCAGAAAGGCTATCGTTCTGGGAGCGTTTTATCAATCTATTTCGTTGATTTTTTTCGAAGAATATTGAACTTTCGTGCTAATTATGATCTAATAGTGACGGTGTTAAAAAAGCTTTTTCTAAGGCTGATGACAATTTCTTCAGCCTTTTGTTTGTCCTTGAAGATTAATTTAACGATGGATAAGGAGATTGAAATGAACGATTATTTGGTTAAGGCTTTGGGTTATGACGGCAAGGTACGCGCTTACGCAGCTTTGACGACGGAAACCGTCGGTGAAGCCCAGCGCAGGCATCAGACCTGGCCGACAGCATCGGCGGCACTCGGCCGGACTCTGACCGCCGGTCTAATGCTCGGGGCGATGCTCAAAGGCGATGAACAACTGACTGTCAAAATTGAAGGCAACGGCCCGTTGGGTATTATCCTGGTTGACGCCAATGCGCACGGGGAAGTCAGGGGCTATGTCACCAATCCTCAAACGCATTTGGATCTAAATCAAATAGGAAAATTAGATGTCAGCGGAGCTGTAGGTTCTGAAGGTACATTGTCTGTTGTTAAGGACCTGGGTATGCGGGATTACTTTACCGGGCAGGTCCCGTTATACTCCGGAGAAATCGGGGAAGACTTTACCTATTATCTCGTCAAATCCGAACAGATTCCTTCTTCGGTCGGACTCGGTGTCTTGGTTGCACCCGATAATACAATTCAGGCTTCCGGCGGTTTTATTATCCAGCTATTGCCCGGAACAGCTGAAGAGACTATTTCTGAAATTGAAGAACATCTTAAGACAATTACCCCGGTCTCAACGATGATTCAGCATGGGTTTACGCCGGAGGAAATGCTGGAAGAAATCTTAGGCAAAAATAATGTTCAGGTACTTGAGAAAATGCCGGTGAAATTTCGATGCCAGTGTTCCAAGGAGCGGATCGGCAACGCGATGATCAGTTTAGGCAAAGAGGAAATCGAGGAGATCATCCAAACCGATGGTCAGGCGGAAGCCCAGTGCCATTTCTGCAATGAGATGTATCTGTTTTCGCAAGAGGAGCTTGAGAAGCTGAGGGATGCCGCAAAGTAAACCATAGCGCTAGAAAGGAACACATCAAGAATATGAAAGCCTTAATTACAGGGGCCAGTTCAGGTATTGGCCGGGATATTGCCAGAGTGCTGAGCACGAAAGGGTATGATTTAATCCTGGTTGCACGGCGTCTTGACAGGCTGGAAGAATTAAAGAAGGAGCTTTCCTGTGATGTCCAGACGATCAGCCTCGATCTTGCCCAGGAGGAATCCTGTTTCCGTCTTTACGATCTGGTCAAGGATCAGGAGATCGATATGCTGATCAATAATGCGGGATTTGCTGTCTACGGCGAATTTGATCAGACGGACCTTGCCAAGGAATTGGAATTGATCCATACCAATATCAAAGCAGTTCATATCTTAATGAAGCTGTTTCTGCAGGACTTTAAGCAGCGTAACCGGGGGTATATATTAAATGTGGCTTCTTCGGCTGCCTTTTTACCCGGGCCTTTGATGGCTACTTATTATGCTTCGAAAGCCTATGTACTAAGACTGACGGAAGCTGTACATAAAGAGCTGCAAAAAACGGACAGCAAAGTGTATGTAGGAGCACTGTGTCCAGGGCCGGTCCATACCGAGTTCGAACAAAACGCCAAGATCACGTTTGGGGTAAAAGCGCTGAACAGCCCTTATGTAGCCAGGTATACGGTTGACCGAATGCTCAAACATAAAAGGGTGATTATTCCCGGGATATTGATGAAGGCTGCCTTTATCTTTACGAAGATCCTGCCACAAAAAATACTATTGCATTTTCTCTATAAACTGCAAAAAGAAAAATTTGTTTAGAAACCCTTGCTTCAAGTATATTTACCGAATATATTTACTGAATATATTTACTGAATATATTTACTGAATATATTGACTGATGCACCGCCGTTGAAATATTGTTTCAACGGATTTTTTGTTATTTTGTTATTCTTATTTTTTATTCTTATTCTTTAGATTGTACTTATCTACGCTATCAAATATTTTTATATGGATGGATTGATGAGCGTCTGTTGACAGACATAAAAAAAACGAATAAGATAGTTGTTAGCACAACAGTTGCAAGGACAACTATACATAGGGAGGTGATTCGTGTTGCTAATGAAAGACCTGTCGGTCATATTTCGGTTTAATCGCATTTATTCAATGAGAAGGTTGAGTAAATATCATTTGGGGCATTCTGAACAAGAAATTCTGATGTTTTTATCTAAAAACGGTCAGGTAAATCAAGATATGATTGCCACTTTTTTCGTCATTGACAAGGGTGCGGTTGCCAAAAGTTTAAGCAAGCTCGAAGAAAAAGGGTATGTGAATCGAACGATAAACCCTGAAAACCACCGCGAGAAAATGATAACCCTAACGCCAAGGGGATTGGAAATCATGGACAACATGCAGGAAATCCTGACTGACTGGCATACAGCCATCTATGAAGGACTTAACGAAGAAGACATCGTACAGTTCCAAAAAATAATGTCGGTCATTGCCGCCAATAGCATGAAAGCCGTCAACGAATGCGAGAGAATTTAGACCAATTAAAAATCTAAAGATGGGAGTTAAGCAAAATTGAACAAATCAAATACAAAAAACAGCTTCGTTCTCATTATGATTCTATATCTGCTCGGTATTTTTATGGGCGCGATTGACACGGGAATTGTCACACCGGCCAGAACAGTTATTCAAAATAATTTGCTGGTCGATGAGAAAACCGGGATCTGGATGATTACGATTTATACCCTGGCTTATGCGGCCAGTATCCCGATCATGGGTAAACTTGCCGATATGTTCGGACGCAAGTACATTTATCTTGCCAGTATCTTTCTCTTTGGTCTGGGTTCTTTGTTCTGTGGTTTAGCCCAGGAGTTTAACAGCTTTACGGTCCTGCTCGCAGCCAGAATTGTCCAGGCGCTTGGCGGAGGGGGAATCCTTCCGGTTGCGACTGCTGAATTTGGTACGACTTTTCCTCCGGAAAAACGGGGGATGGCCCTGGGACTGGTTGGGGGAGTCTACGGGATTGCCAATATTTTCGGTGCTTCGGCAGGCAGTGCAATTCTGGATATCTTCGGTAGCAGTAACTGGCGGTTTATCTTTTATGTGAATCTGCCGATCACGCTGTTTATCCTGATCGTCGGCTTCCTCTATCTGCCAAACAACAGAAATGACAATGTCAAAAAAATTGATATCGGCGGAATCCTGATTCTGACCGTGATGATTCTCGCTTTAATGTATGGACTCAAGAATATTGACTTCTTTGATTTCAAGTCAACTTTAATCAGTATGAGTGTTTATCCTTTCCTGATCCTGTTTGTGCTTCTTATTCCTTTCTTTATCCTGGCTGAGAAAAAAGCAGAGGATCCGGTGATGAACTTATCGTATTTTACAAACTCACGGATCATTATCACCTTTATCATTGCCTTTATTACCGGAATTGTGTTGATGGGGATGATTTTTGTACCTCAGTTTGCCGAAAACTCATTGAAAATCGCTTCCGGAAGCGGCGGCTATTTTGTCATCATTCTTGGTTTGTTTGCAGGAGTTGGCGCTCCTGTATCCGGAAAGCTGATTGACCAATACGGACCTAAACTGATTTTAGGTCTCGGTTTTTTGATCTCTGTGGTTGGCTCGTTATTCCTAATCTTTGTCACAGTTGACCATCCCAGTATGTTGACGGTAAACATCAGTCTGGTTCTCATGGGCCTTGGTATGGGCTTTACGATGGGAACACCACTAAACTATATGATGCTGGAAAATACCAAAGATGAAGAGTCCAATTCCGCACTCGCGGCCTTGTCACTTGTCCGTTCGATTGGAACGGCGATTGCGCCTGCAATCATGGTTGGTTTTCTGGCACATGCCGGAGCCGCGGTCCAAGATAATGTGATGAACCTGCTGCCCAAAGAAGTCTCAATACCAAAACTACCTTATGCACAGGAACTTACAACAGAAATCAATGGGATGAAAAGCAACCCGATGATGAAGAAATATTTAGCAGGCATGGCTATGCCCAGCCTCTCATTTCCGGAAAAAATTGAAATAGATATGGACAGCAGCAACAGCAACGATCAGATTTCCGATGAACTAATGGATAAGGTAAAAGCTTCTGATGTAACAACCATCACGGAGAACAGCAAACTGCTTGCAGAAAGCTTCTTTGCAGATAAGACCCCGGATATGGTTGCGAATATACAGGCCGGGATACAAAATGGAATTGATGCGCTTACGTCTGTAGAATCGATGCCCCAGTCAAACGTATCCTTTCAGGATACGATAACAAAAATGACGGTCTTAAAAAATGCTGTCCCGGGAGCATTGGAGACTGCCAAACAAAATTATCTCACGGAAATCGATCAGAGAAGCACAGTCATTGAAGCAGAATTCCAAAAAACCTTAAACACTGGATTTAAGCAGGTGTATCTGACAGTTACGATTTCTTCTCTGATTGGCTTGATCATCCTGTGTTTCTATCGAAGAAAACCGGTCAATAAGCAAGGATAGAGCTAAACACAAGCCGCAAATGTATAGAATTAATATTTTGAGTTGCTTCTTTTTATATTCTTGGGTAATTGTAGCCTTACACAGATATTCCGCTCGCACGTTTTCGTGGCTACTCGCACAAATCCTCGCTAACATGCCAAAACCTCTGGGCTTTTTTGAATGTTCACTGTTGGCATGTCTTGACGCTGCGTTTTTTGCTCACTTAACGCCACTGACACTTAACGCTCGACTCCATATCTGTGTAAGGCTACAATATTTGGAGAATTCAGCAGTATGAAGTGTCTGGCATTGATATAAAAAACATTAATTCCATTTTAAAGCATTCAGAACAGCAAATAAGCGACGAGAGACCTTTATATAATGGCTTAATGGACCCGAAATATAACGTCATGTAGTCTATCTGCGGCCAAGCGGAGCACGATGCGGAGCGCGGCTATTGCGCCATGGATGGCGCAATAGCCGAAGAGCAGTTAGGTTACATGATGTAAACCCAGAGTTTACTATTAAACAATAAAAACGCTGCCGGCAAAATTGTCGGCAGCGTTGTAGCAGTGCTCTTGATTGGGCTTTTTATTGCACATTCTTGAATCTTGAAGAAGGTGCACCGCAAACGGGGCATTTTTCCGGTGCTTCGTTTTTATGGATATAGCCGCAGACCTGGCAGTAATAGTAGTCATTGTCTGCGGTTAAATCTTTAAGTGCGTCTTTGTATAAGGCGGCATGCGATTTCTCAGCCTCGTTGGCTAAGTGAAAAACTCTTTGTGCTTCAGAATTGCCTTCGTCTTTTGCATTTTCCAGAAAACGCGGATACATTTTTGTAAATTCAAAAGTTTCGCCATCAATTCCAGCTTTGAGATTCTCTTCTGTTGATTTTAGCATACCCAGCACTTTCATCTGGCTTAACGCATGCAGGGCTTCAGCTTCAGCTGCTGCCCGAAATAGCTTGGCAGCGCCGTTATATCCTTCTTCTTCAGCTTTCTGAGCGAAAGCGGTATATTTTCGGTTAGCTTGAGATTCGCCTGCAAAAGATTCTTTCATATTGTCTTGCGATGTCATATAAATCCCTCCTTATTATTCTCGCTTTCATAATATTACCATAAATAGCTTATAATTGTAATGTTATATCCTAATTTGTCAAAAAGTATCGAAAATATTTTCCTTGACATTGACGCAGCGTCAAGGTGTATCCTAACTTTGAGGTGAGCGGTGTGGAATATTCGGTACGGAAACTTAGCCGGTTGGCAGGCATTAGCCCCAGAACAATCAGGTATTATGATCAAATGGAGCTTCTAAAGCCGGCCAGGATTAATTCTTCAGGCTATCGCCTATACGGACAGGCGGAAGTAAACAGGCTGCAGCAGATTTTGTTTTATCGTGAACTGGGCATGGGGCTGGAAATGATTAAGGAAGTGATCAATTCATCGTCTTTTAATGAACTAAAAGCCTTCCGGGAGCACCTTTCACAGCTGCTGCAAAAAAAAGCGCGGCTTGAAAGTCTGATCGTGAATATTGAGAAAACAATTGCGTCTTATGAAGGGAGAATGACCATGTCTGACCAAGAAAAATTTGAAGGATTCAAGAAAAAGATGATTCAGGAAAATGAAGCAGCTTATGGCGAGGAAATCCGCCAAAAATATGGAGATGATGTTATCGATCAGTCCAATCAAAAATTTCAGGGCATGAAACCTGAGGAGTATGAAGAAATGACTAGGCTTTCTGTCATGATTACAGAAAAGCTTGAAGCAGCTTACCAAACAGGTGATCCTGGCTCCGGGCTTGCTCGGGAAGCCGCAGAGCTGCACCGTAACTGGCTGAGCTATTTTTGGAAGGAATATAGCAAAGAAGCACATGCCGGTCTAGGACAGATGTATGTTGATGACCCAAGGTTTACAGCCTACTATGATAAGAAGCAGCCTGGGACGGCAGCCTTTTTACGGGATGCGATTCTTATCTATACCGGGATGAAGGAATAGAAAAAGGTTCACTTCCATTTTGCCATTTCCATATATTATCTTGAAGGTTTGTATAAGATCAAGATGGACATGGCAAAGGAGGAGCCTTCTATTGAAAAGAGATATTCATTATTATGCGCTTTTGGCCTTTTGCAGGTCATGTGGGTTCAACAAGGAAAGTTCCAGAAAAATTGCCTATGCTTCGCAATATGTCGATGACGCGAAAATTAATCTGATGACGATTCAAAATCCGGCACCGGAAGTCAGCGTTGATCGCTCTGATAACCGTGCCGTTTTTTTAAATATGGCAACCTGTCATTCCTATTTTAAAATAAAAACGTTTAATTACGAGGCAATGATCAACAATACCTGTGCCTTTCATTTTGTTCCTGGCTGCAAAGGAGAAAACTTCACGAAGAAACTCCGCTGTAAAGAGGAGTCGCCGGTGATCCTGGCACTTTTAAATGAGGCCCTGGACGACAATAATCTGATCAAGCTTGGGATTGTTCTGCATGCTTATGCCGATACTTTTTCGCATCAGGGTTTCAGCGGCATGCTCAGCAAAGTGAATGATATTAATCATTGCGGAGCGCGCAATGAAGTTTACTTAGGAATACCTGACCTGATTCTGTATTTATTTAAACAGTTGTGCGGAGAAAAATATGATGAAATGTTTGACCGTATTATCCCTGCGTATGGACACGGTCAGGCTTTGACCTTTCCTGATCTCCCTTACCTTGTTTGGTCATACCAGTATGATAGCAGTGGTGCTTTTGAGGGCAGGTACACCGTTGTAGAGATTGACAACAAAGAAAGGTATCAGCGGGCTTTGGCCAAAATTAAAAGATATCTTGAGATCTATTTAAAAAAACATCCTGAATTCAGAGATCCAAATTATCAATTCGGCGATATCTCTAAACTTATGAGTCAGGCGATTAATAAAGCATCGGATAAAAATAGGGAGGAAGGCTGGATCGCCTTTATGCTTGAACACGGGATGTTCCAGGAAAATGAATGGTCGGGGATTGTCTATCAGGAGAGTGAATGGCTGAGAAAAGCTTTTCAAAATTTTGATCCCAAAACCTTTAATAATAGGAGAGTAAACAATGTGATTCTTGCCGATCATTTTGCTGAATCCGACTGGCACCATTTTTATCAGGCTGTCAAATGGTATAAAAAAAGATTCTTTGAATGCTGCCATCAATACGGACTGTTTATTCCTAAATAACGAAAAGATAAAAAGCGGTAGGTTGGGGAGGAGGTTAAAAATGGGCAAAAAAAAGGGACCTTCTGTCCCTATCCACTGATCTTTTGATGCTGGAAAAGTTCTCTGCTTCTTCTGTAACCAAAAAGACTAACTAAACCCAGGATTAAAACCTTCAGCCACAATTTATAGAATTCCTTGCTCTTTCCAAGTCTTAATACAGTTTGATACAACTGCGGGGCCAGGTTCTCGATCGCCTTCATTTTATCCTGGATTGTATTGTAGGGACCCGTGATTTCCTGATATTTGTCGCACAATAATTTATTTTTAGCCTGAATGAGCCGGTCTGTTATAGGTTTACGCGTTCTTGGCTGGGCAGTATGCGACTTGTCAAAAGTAAAAGATACGTTATTCCCCAAAAAATACAATTCCTGATCATTGTATCCGGCATCTCTTAAACCATTTAAAAAAGCGTCCCGCATTGCTGTATTTGGAAAAGTAAGGTTAATATTCATTGTTAATTCTGAAGGATCGGAAAATTCGCCTAGTTTAAAACCGGTCAGCCACCAGTGTTTTTCCGATCGGGTAAAGAGCACACTTCCATTCTTCCTTAACACGAAAGACATCGGCAGCAATTCATCATTGTCTGCAGATTTATAAAACATTCCGCTGAAAATCCCCGGAAGCGTAAAATGGAATGCCCCGGTATAAATCCCGATCTCTCCGCCGGTTACCAGATCGTACTGACCTTTCCAGAAACAAATCATCCATTTCTTGCCGTCATATTCAAAATAAACCGGTTCACAATCAATAATCATACCTGTCGGAGCGGATACCTCATCATAAATACGGCAATACCCGGCATTTCTTTGCCATGGATTTAAAGTCGAGTAAAAAATATCCTGTTCCGGATCATAACGATAACCGGCATTTTCAATCACCTGATCCAAATCTGGGTCACCGGTACCTTGAGCGGGAACCGTAAGACTCTTCATGTTTTCAGGGTTGAAGATTCCGGTTTGAATAGAATAGCGGATGGAACCGTTGAATTTGTGAAATAACATCGGATTCGCCCCTTAAACAGATTAATTATTTAGAATATTTGACAATGACATTTTATGTAAAAAGGACAAACTCTGGAACAGGTTTGTCCGTAATTGATAAGATTTTTAGGATAATAGAATTTTAAGATTCAATGCTTAAACGTTGTAATCTGACTGCACTGGCTCTTAAGAAGAGGATAATAATCAGAGTCGTCATCAAAATTACCATCCAAGATTCAAGCGAAGGGATACGTTTGCCAATTTTCTTTACTTTTTTGTACATTCCAGGGTTTTGTTTTTCCAGTAGTTTGAGTTTTTCCTGAACGGTGCCCTCAGAGCCGGTTATTTCATGAAATTTTTCACATAAGAATCTATTTTTGCGCTGAATCAGCTGATCGGTCAATCGCGTGCGTGTCCAGGGCTGGGCTGTCTTGGGGATATCGAACGTGAAGCTTACGCTGTTATCTTGTACAGCTAATTCGTACTCATTGTAGCCGGCTTTACGCATTCCTGCCAGAAAAGCATTCCTCATATTAACGTCTTTCAATGTGAGACAGATATCCATTGTCAACTCCTCCGGCTCAGCAAATTCTCCGAGCTTGAATCCGGTCAGCCACCAATGTTTTGCTTTTCTAGAGAATAGTTCTTTACCATTCTTTTTGATGGTATATGACATATTCAGAAGCTCTTTATCGTCGACTGACTGATAAATTAGACCGTTTGACTTATACAGGCCAATTTCGCCGCCGCTGACCAAATCATATTGACCTTTCCAAAGGCCAATCATCCACTTTTCGTTCAGGTAATCAAAGGTTATGGGTTCACAGTCGATAATCATGCCAAGCGGCGCGGCAGCCTCATCAAAAAGCCGGCAATAACCGATATACCTTTGCCAGGGCTTCATATTTGAGATAAAAATATCCTGACTCACATCATAAGAATAACCGGCAATTTCAATGATTTCATCAAGGTCTTCGTTACCGGTGCCAACTGTATCAGACCCTATCTCAGTATCAACTACTGACTTATCCCAGGTTGATTGCTGCATGCTTTGGTGATAGGAATATGAGTCATTTCTGTTAAATAATAACATCTTACTTCCTCCTTAATAAAATACCAATATATGGATATAATATGTAAAAATACCCAGTATGCAAATACTGGGTATTGATAAATTGAGATCAATGACTCGGTCTGCTCTGGCCCTGCATACTCTGGCCATACTGCTGTTGACCCTGCTGACTCTGCTGGCTCATTTGAAATAACTGGCCCTGAGTCTGATCAATAAGTTGACCCATTTGTTCCAGTACCTGGTGAGCCTGGATTTGCTGATTGGCCTGTGTCAAAGCGGTCATCGCCGTTTGAATAGCTTGTCGCAGTTGTTGATCTGCCTGCTGTTTCTGCTGCTGGGTCTGGTTACGGAAGCCCTGAATTTGCTGCTGCAGCTGATTAGCTGCCTGCTGGCTCTGCTGAATGATTTCGTTCTGATTTACTGTACTACCCTGAGAAGAAAAGTTACTGAATGATACTTGTTTCAACTGATTCATAGTGTTTTCCATTGCGGATAATTGACTTCTTAGATCGCCGATTTCTTCACTGACTTCCATGTCTTTTTTGGCAGAAGCTAAGATGATCTTGTTTTTTTCATCCATTTTATCTTTACCTCCATAAGCAATTATGACCTAATTTATTTTTGTCAAATAACAAAAATATTATTAAGTTAAATTTTTCTGCAAAAATTTTTCGGCAAAACATACCGATCATTAGTGCTTATGGACAATAATTACGTTGAATCGTTTACGTTGATCTGCTTTACTTCGGCTAAGGTTCTTGTGTATCGTTTCCTTCAAACTGCATGTTGTAATACCGGGCATAGATCCCGTCAAGATTAATCAACTGGCGGTGAGTGCCTCTTTCTTGGATGCCCTCATCTGTAATGACAATGATTTCGTCAGCATTTTTAATGGTACTCAGACGATGGGCAATAATGATCGTCGTTCGCTTATGTGATAGTTTGGACAGAGACTCCTGGATATAGCGTTCGCTTTCATTGTCCAATGCCGATGTCGCTTCATCTAGGATTAATATCGGCGGGTTCTTCAAAAACACCCTAGCTATCGACAGACGCTGTTTTTGTCCTCCCGAAAGCCGGACGCCCCGTTCACCGACGAACGTGTCATAACCAAGTTCCAAAGACATAATGAATTCATGAATGTTAGCACTGCGGGCAGCCTCAATGATTTCCAGGTCGGAGGCATTCGCTTTGCCGTAGGCAATATTTTCCTTGATCGTACCGCTGAACATATAGACATCCTGCTGCACGATCCCGATCACATTTCTTAAGGATTCCAGTGTGATATCCCGGATATCGATGCCGTCAATCGTAATGGTCCCTTCAGTAACGTCATAAAAACGGGGGAGCAGGGAGCATAATGTTGTCTTTCCACCGCCAGAGGGACCCACCAGAGCAACTTTTTTCCCGGTAGAAATTCGGATGCTGACATTCTGGAGGACATCATCACCCAGGTTGTATCGAAAAGAAACATTGGAAAATTCTATTTCGCCTTTGACGTTTTCCAGCGGCAGGGCGTTTGTTTTTTCAATAATATCAGGTTTTGTCTCCATAATTTCCACAAAGCGTTTAAACCCGGCAAAACCCTTTTGAAACTGTTCGGTAAAATTAATCAAGACTTCCAGGGGTTGAACAAAGATATTGATGTAAAGCAGGTAAATGACAAGTTCCGTTAGTGTTAGTGATCCGTTGGCAATGGACAAACCGCCGGAGACAATGACGACGATATAAAGAAGCCCGGAAAAGAAGGAATTCCAGGCATGATAACCTCCCATCATTTTATAACTGCTAGCTTTGGATACCAAAAAGTCCTGGTTGCTTTTCTGGAATTTCATTTTTTCTGCTTCTTCGTTGGCAAAGGACTTGACCACCCGGATTCCAGCCAGACTATCCTGAAGGCTTGCGTTGACCTTGGCAATTTTGACTCGGTTATCCAAGAAGACCGCTTTCATCTTGAGGTTACGCTGAATACTGAAAATCACCATAATTGCTGTGACAGCGAGCAGGATAAGAGTCATTGGCACATTCAGCAGCATCAGCAAAACAAATGACCCAATAATCTTCAGGAGGGAAATAAATATATTCTCGGGTCCGTGGTGAGCCAGTTCGGAAATGTCAAAAAGGTCGTTAACTAGTCTGGACATCAGCTCACCGGTATTGTTCTGGTCGTAGTAAGAGAAAGACAGCCGTTGAAACTGCGTGAATAAATCCCTGCGCATGTCGGCTTCCATTCGGGCTCCCATGATATGGCCCCAGCAAGTGATGAAATACTGGCAAAAGTAGCGGATTATGTAGAGTGTCAGCAATGCTGCGCCGAAAAAGCCGATGCTGTGCAGGATCACCTCTCTGCCTTGAGTAAAAACATTTTTGTTTAAGTGATTTAGGATTTGAGGAAAGGACAGATCGACGACGGAGACAATCACTGCACAAAGCATATCCGTATAAAACAACAGGCGGTAAGGCTTATAATAACGAATAAAACGGTTCAGGATATTCATGCTGCAGAGCCACGCTTTCTAAAAATAAAGCCTGCAAATACTTGCAGGAATCTCATTCTTTTCTTGGACAGTATATCATATTTCATTAAAAGAAAAAATCAGCGGATAAATTCCATTCTGCGGAAACAATGAAATTAATATTTCTGTCAGAAAATCAAGGGGAAATGCGCTTTCTATAGAATATTTATGCAAAGTCATTAATAGATGCGCACGAAAAAATAGATAATCATAATGATTTCAGCACCGATCTTAACAGCTGTACCGCCAAGGACACCGAGCAGTGTACCTAAACCAATTCGGATTGTCTTCTTTAATTCCGTACCGCGGATCAGTTCGGCTACAATCGCCCCCAAAAACGGACCGAGAATAATACCAAGCGGTCCAAGAACGATCAAACCCAGAATAGTACCAATCACTGCGCCCCAGGCTGCTTGCTTGCTTCCGCCGAAGCGTTTCGTTCCGATAGCCGAGGCAAAATAATCCACAAAGAACAGCAGGATTACGACCAGGGCCTGCAGGATAAAAAAGTAGGCATTTAACGTTGTGAAGCCTGTCATAAAGCCATAGACCAGCATACCTGCGTAGATCAAAATGATGCCGGGCAAAACGGGAAGAATGGTTCCAACAATACCAACAATAAAGAGAATAATCGCGATGATTAAAGCAAGCGTATCCATTCTTCCTTCCCTCCATTTTCCGATAGGATCATCCATACGTCATCTGATAATCATATGTTTGCTGCTTACTCGTATAAATATACTGGATTGAAAGAAAAAACATTGATACAAAGCCTTTAATATCTTCGTGCACCAAGATAACTGGAAGAATGAGCGCTTAGATTGGATACCACGACGCCGGCTGAATAATTAAAGGCGTGCACATATTGTCCTCCGCCGATATAAATACCGACGTGTGAGGCGCCCCGGGCATAGGTCGAGAAAAAGACAAGGTCTCCCGGCTGCAGCTCATTTCTACCAACCGGGGTACCGGAAGCATACTGCGCGAAAGAGGAATGGGGAAGGGAGACACCGGCCGCAGCGTATACATAGCGGGTAAATCCGGAACAGTCAAACCCGCCGGGGCTTATTCCGCCATAAACATATGGGCATCCGACATAGCCCAGTGCATAATCCACGACATTTGAATAGCTGCCGGATCTGGAAGCAACCAGGATTGGCTTGGCAGTCGGTCCTTCGGCAATCACTTTAGTCACAGCGGCCTGGAGGATTGTTTCCTTCACAACCTGCTTTTTTAAATATTTACCGTTGCTCTGGACATAAGAATAGGTTACGGACTTTGATCCGTCACTTCCTGCCGTAATCACTTCTTTTTTGCCAAAGCCGAGCGAATAATCCTTCTTGGTGATGGTATCATATTGGATTTTCTGGGTTTCCGTATATGTTCCCTGACAGATGACAGTAAGGGAATGATTGTCAATTAAAGATTTTAAAACCTGTTCAGGCGATTGAATTTGGGACAGTTGAGTAGTCGTTTTGGAGGATGTGACATCTTCGGCGATCGTCGCAGATATCACAACATTATCTTTCGTGGGTTTCACGTAATAGGCCTGAAACTCTTTTAAGACCTGATCAATATCTCCAGCATCCGGTAAAACGGCAATCACAGTACCATTGATGGTGAACTGATAGGCAGCGTAGGGTTGATTAATTTTTTCTTCAATATTGTTCGGCCGCAGCGTAGAACGAAGGTAATCGGCATTACTTACGGTAACATGGGCATAAGTAACTGTGTAAGGTTCTTCTTTGGTCGCAGACATCATAAGTGTATCTGCGGTATTTTGGCTGAAGACCAGTCCAAGTTGTTTTCCGTTGACAGAGACAGCGATGGCATTCATTGGGGCAGCAAGGTAACAGGCAAATGACCCGATCAATATCATAGTAATAAATAAACCACCGAGCAGGCGCGGTGATTTCCATGATATTTTTTTAAGGCAGGTCAAGGTCACGCAAATGATCTGCTTAAAATGCATCAAATTTTCACCTTTCTTAGCTTACGAGGTTAGTTGACGGATTCGGACCAAAGGTATAGGCCCTACGCAAATGCGATTCACCCCAGAAAAAAAGTTCCCCCGCTCCAGGCTAACCTGGATTCAGCTGTACATTTAGTTATATTATTATACACAATTCTAGTACAATTCGACACATAATTAAAATGTCCTGCCGCGGAATGAAAAATTCTTGGTTATGATGACTGTCAAGTAAAAAGCTGCCGACAAAATTATCAGCAGCTTTTTACGAAATCTGTTATAACAGTGGTTCTACAGATCCACTGTTGGCAGTGTAGCAAAGCCTTTTTCCAAATCATCATCGGTCGGAATATAGTCTGTCATTGTGCCGGCATTATAGCTCATATAAGCAGCCATATCAAAATATCCGGTGCCGGTCAGGCCGAACAGGATGGTCTTCTTTTGACCAGTTTCTTTGCACTTGAGCGCTTCATCCATCGCAACCCGCAAAGCGTGTGCGGATTCGGGAGCAGGCAGGATGCCTTCGCAGCGCGCGAAGGCTGTAGCTGCTTCAAATACTTTGGACTGTTCAACTGCTCGGGCTGTCATATAGCCGTCATTGTACAGCTTGGAAATGATTCCGCTCATGCCGTGATATCTGAGGCCTCCGGCGTGGTTCGGGGAGGGAATGAACCCTGATCCGAGCGTGTACATTTTGATCAGCGGCGTTGTTTTTCCGGTATCCCCAAAATCAAATGCATATTTGCCGCGGGTCAGAGAAGGACAGGAAGCTGGTTCAACGCCAATAAACTCGATATTGTTCTTGCCGCGGATTTTGTCACCCATGAAGGGTGCAACCAGACCGCCAAAGTTCGATCCGCCGCCGACACAACCGATGATCATTTCAGGCTCAATGCCGTACTTGTCACAAGCAAGCTTGGTTTCTTCGCCGATCACGGACTGGTGCAGCAGGACATGGTCGAGTACGCTGCCAAGTACATAACGGCAGTTTTGGGTTTTGACAGCTGTTTCAATCGCTTCCGAAATCGCGCAGCCGAGTGAGCCGCCGGTGCCGGGGTTTTCAGCCAGAATCCTCCGTCCGATTTCGGTCGTATCGGAAGGAGAAGGAATAACTTTTCCACCATAAGTTTCAATGACGGCTTTCCTGTAAGGCTTCTGTTCTGAAGACACCTTTACCATATAGACGGTTAATGGAATATTGTAAAATGCACAGGCCATCGATAAGGCCGTACCCCATTGCCCAGCACCGGTTTCCGTTGTCAGGGAAGTCAAACCCTGTTTTTTGGCGTAATAAACCTGGGCAGCTGCGGAGTTTAATTTGTGGGAACCAGAAGTATTTGTGCCTTCAAATTTGAAATAGATCTCGGCAGGTGTACCCAGCAGTTTTTCAAGATTATAGGCTCTTACAAGCGGGGAAGGACGGTACATCCTGTAGTATTCGCGAACTTCCTCAGGAATTTCAATATATTCGTCCGTATTGTTTAGTTCCTGTTCAATCAGTTCGTCACAGAAGATCGGCCGAAGATCATCTGCGGTGCAGGGCTTCATGGTGCCTGGATGGATAAAGGGCGGCGGGAGCTCTTTCATAACAGCTTTTACATTATACCAGTACTTGGGCATCTCTTCTTCAGGTAAATAGATTTTGTAAGGTATGCTTGTCATGGTCTTCATTCCTTTCCAAATGATTCGTACTATTTTTTGATTAATCTTTGATGAATAAACAAAAATCTATAAAAAAAGCCTTGTCCAAACTATCGGACAAAGACTTTGATCTCTGCGGTACCACCCAACTTGCGTTTACACGCCGCTTAAAACGTATGATGGACATACGCTCCATTTATAACGGGCGGAGTTCCCGGCCTGCATACGCTTACATCAATCATTCCTTGTAATTTCTGCACGGCCCTCATGAGTCCATTCACATCAGTGCTGTTACCGCTTTTCCACCGGCCACGGCTCTCTTAAAACAGCAAACATCATGTTACTACTCTCATTCTGCGGTTTAACAGTATTAAATATTGCTTAAATCTTAGCTTGAAATTAATTTTTTGTCAAGAAAATGTAAAACTCCAAAGTCAGGGAATTGTACCATTTTGAAAAAACGCAAAGTATGGTAAACTCTAGAGAAGTACGCGATAACATTCTCTAACGGAGGAACTGTCTATGACACTTATGATAAACGAGCTTGACCGGAGACTGAATCACTTATGCGGCCTTATGGATCAGACCTGTCCTGATTGGGATACTATACTTATTTTGGGTAAAGTGAACCAGTACTATTTTACGGGAACAATGCAGGACGGCATGCTTATTATTCAAAAAGACCGGACCCGCCGCTATTTTGTTCGCCGAAGCTATGAACGCGCCAAAGCTGAATCGCTCCTGACAACGATCTATCCGATGGAAAGTTACCGTGATGCGGCCGGGATGATTGGAACTGGGCTAGGGAATACGTATCTTGAAACAGAGATTGTGCCGCTCGCCATGCTGCAGCGGCTGAAGAAGTACTTCACGATGACAAACATTCATTCAGTAGACAAGCCGGTGCTGTCGGTCAGAGCGGTCAAATCGCCGTACGAGCTGGAATGGGTGGAACAAGCAGGAAAAAACCATTGTAAGCTGCTGCATGAACTTGTTCCGCCGCTGCTCAGGGAAGGTATGAGCGAGGCTGATTTTGTAGCGGAACTTTATGCCGCTATGATCAAAATTGGACATCATGGTGTCAGCCGTTTTTCCATGTTTCAGACGGAAATGGTTGCCGGACAGATCGGTTTTGGCGAAAGCTCTCTTTACCCAACCAGTTTTGACGGTCCCGGTGGGGCTTATGGAATGTGTCCTGCCGTTCCTTTGTTAGGCAGCCGGGAAAGGAAGCTGAAGAAGGGGGATTTGGTTTTTGTCGATGTCGGTTTTGGCTGCAATGGCTATCATTCCGATAAAACCCAGGTCTATATTTTTGGAGCTAAGCCTGATGCCGATGTTGTGAAGGCGCATCGCGCCTGTATGGAAATTGAGCAGCGTCTGGCAGCAAAGCTGATTCCAGGGGCGATACCGTCGGAAATCTATCAATCGGTAATGAGCACGCTCAGTGAAGACTTCAGACGGAACTTTATGGGGTATGGGGAACGGCAAGTCAAGTTTCTCGGACACGGCGTTGGACTTCATGTCGATGAGCTGCCTGTAATTACGAATGGTTTTCTAGCGGAACTCACTGAGAATATGGTCATCGCGCTCGAACCGAAAAAGGGTCTGCCTAACATTGGCATGGTAGGTGTGGAAGATACCTATGTGGTGAGTGCTGCCGGCGGCAGATGTCTTACGGGCGGAGGAACGGACATTATCGAGGTATAAAAAGAAGCAAGGATGTAAAATATGGAGAAATTACTGCAGGGCCTTATTCAATTTAAAGAAACGGATTTCCAGGAGCACAGGCAGCTTTTTGAAGAATTAGGGAATTCTCAAAACCCGCATACGTTATTCATCGGCTGTTCGGATTCGAGACTGGTACCCAATTTAATCACCGGGACTTTACCCGGAGAACTGTTTGTTATCCGGAATATCGCCAACATTGTACCGCCTTACCGTAATACAGAAGAGTATTTGGCCACGACTTCTGCGATTGAATATGCCGTCAATATTCTTGGCATTCAGCATATCGTAGTCTGCGGCCATTCCAATTGCGGAGGGTGCAAATCGCTATATGCCTCGGAGAAAGAAATGCAATCGATTCCGCACACCCGAAAATGGCTGGAATTGGCAGGGAATGTTAAAGAAAAGATCATAGCAATGAATATTCCGGAATCGGAAATGGCAAAAAGGGAATGGATGACTGAACAGATCAACATTGTGGAGCAGCTCAAACATTTGTTAACATATCCGTTTATCAGGGAAAAAGTCCTGAATCAGACGCTGACAATTGAAGGCTGGTACTATATCATTGAAACGGGTGAGGTCTTCCGCTACAATCGGCATAATAGTGAATTTGAACTTGTGAATTAACTGCGAATCAAGACTTGGATGTCGTTTGATCCAGGGAGTCAAAGATCGTATGATTTTCTGGATTTTTAGTATAAAAATGACCGATAGTAGTACAATCTTCTAAATAAAGATATAATAGGAAATACTAAGATCTGATATATGATGTATGAAATAAAGAGGGAATTTGGATGATTGAATATGGCAAAATGCAGGAACTAAAAGTCGTGAAAACATCTCAAAATTGGTATATCCTGAATGCAAAGAACGATACGCAAAATAGTGTATTATTACCGATAAGCCTGGCTCCGAAGGATATCAGAATAGGTGATAAAATCGAAGTATTTGTTTATAGAGATACGAAAGAAAGGATCATGGCCTCCATAAAAAAACCAAGGCTGGTACTTGGTGAAACGGCTGCTTTAACTGTCGTCGATACGACAGAATTTGGCGCTTTTTTAGACTGGGGTTTGGAGAAAGACTTATTGCTGCCGCTTAAAGAGCAAGTCGGTGAGGTTAAAAAAGGCGGCACTTACCTGGTGGGATTAGCGCTCAATAACAGCCATCAATTATATGCCACAATGAAAATATATGATTCGCTCAAAATAAACGCTCCTTATAAAGAAAATGACAATGCCCATGGCACTGTCTATAACTTTAATCCTGAGTTTGGCGCGTTTGTCGCCGTGGATAATCAATATCACGGGATGATTCCAAATAAAGAATTGTATGGCAGCATCGCAATCGGTGATAAGGTCGACGTCCGAATCAAGAAGGTAAGACAGGATGGCAAGCTGGAATTAAGTTTAAGACAAGAGATCGCCCAGCAAATAGAGACGGATGCCCGGGTCATTTTTGAGAAGTTAAAAGCAAACGGCGGTGTGCTTAAGCTCAATGACAGAAGTTCTCCCGAAAAAATCAAGTCGGAACTGAAAATGAGCAAATCTGCCTTCAAGCGGGCGTTAGGCAGGCTGCTCAAAGAAGGTGCAGTCCAAATCACGGACGATGCGATTCGGTTAATGTGGTAGATGAGGCAGGCAGATTTTCTATTTGCCAGTCAATTGGCTTCTTGCCAATCGAGACCAAAAATTGATTGGCCCTGGAAAATGGTCTGCTGCCGAAGAAACCGGCATGGGCGGACAGTGGACTGGGATGGACAGATTTGATGATACAATGCCTGGATGGATTGAGAATGCTCAGTTTAGACTGGGCATTTCTTCCCCAGAGGATAAAAACAACAGGGTCTTCCTGCTCATTTAAGAGCGCAATGATTTTATCGGTAAACTGGGACCAGCCGATGCTGCTGTGGGAATTGGCCTGACCGGAACGGACGGTCAGCGAGGCATTCAGCAGCAGGACGCCTTGGTCGGCCCATTTCTTTAAATATCCGTTGTTTGGAATATAACATCCCAAATCATCGTGCAGTTCTTTAAAGATATTTATCAAGGACGGCGGGGTCTGGACACCCGGCTGAACAGAAAAGCTTAGACCGTGGGCTTGTCGAGGGCCATGATAGGGATCCTGGCCTAGAATAACTACTTTTACATCCTTGTAAGCGGTATAATGCAGCGCATTGTAAATATCGTATTTATCGGGATAAATGGTTTTTGTCCTGTATTCGTCGATCAGAAACTTTCTAAGTTTTTGATAATATTCTTTCGTAAATTCCGTATGAAGCAAATCGTCCCAGTCATTTTTTAGGATCTGCATTCCAAATCACCTCGCAACCAATTATATCATTTTAGGTCATCACATAACAGAGAGAGCTGGGGTATCGCGGGGTAAAACATTCCTGAACGTTCAGGAAAGCAGTTTGATCTTAGGCGTTGATTCTTAGAAGGGGATGAAGGCTCTTAGGAAGAAAACCTCCGCAGATATTGGGACTTTAATCTTCCGCTTAAATGTGGGATACTAATAGATATGTGAATTTGTGCAAAAAGGCAGGAAAAAGAGAACGTTATGGAATATAACTATGCAAAAAGGATTAATCATTTGAAAGCTTCAGAAATCAGGGAGATATTAAAAGTCACGGAAAATCCGGAAATCATCTCCTTTGCGGGCGGGCTCCCGGCGCCGGAGCTGTTTCCAGTTGACGAGATTAAAGAAGTCAGCAGGATTGTGCTGGAAGAAGAAGGGACGGAAGCTTTGCAATATACGACCACTGAAGGTTATCTTCCTTTGCGGAAATGGATTGCAGCGCGTATGAATAATCGGCTGGGCACCAAATTTGAGCCGGATAATATCCTTTTGACCCACGGTTCACAGCAGGCCCTGGATCTTTCCGGAAAGGTTTTTTTAGATGAAGGAGATATCGTACTGTGCGAAAGCCCGACGTATCTTGCTGCCATCAGTGCGTTCAAAGCTTATGGCTGCGAGTTTAAAGAGGTGCCGACGGATGAGGAGGGCATGATCCCTGCGGAACTGGACAGGATACTGGATAGTACGTCCAATGTTAAACTCATTTATGTCATTCCCGACTTTCAAAACCCGACAGGCAGGACCTGGAGTCTTTCCAGAAGGGAACATTTGGTTAAGGCGGCCAGGAAACATCAGATTATGATCATTGAAGACAATCCTTATGGCGAATTGCGTTTTGAAGATGAACCGCTTCCGTCCCTGCAGGCTTTTGACCAGGACGGTTGTGTCTTAAGCCTCGGAACGTTCTCCAAAATATTCTGCCCGGGCTATCGGATCGGCTGGGTTGCCGGGAATCAGAAGGTGATTGAGAAGTATGTCCTTGTCAAACAAGGAACGGATCTGCAGTGCAATACGCTGGCGCAGAGAGAAATTGCCAAATACCTTGAATTGTATAATATCGATGAACATATTGAAAAAATTCGCAAAGTCTATAAAAGACGCCGCAATCTGACGATAAAATTAATGGAGGATCATTTCCCAGAGGGAGTCACCTTTACCAGACCCAAAGGAGGGCTCTTCGCCTGGATTGAGCTTCCGACGGATATCAATGCCAGGGATGTGCTGATCAAAAGTCTGAAAAAGAACGTCGCGTTTGTACCCGGCGGGTCATTCTTCCCGAACGGTGGGAGAGAAAATACTTTCCGGATCAATTTTTCCAATATGCCTGACGATAAAATTGAAGAAGGACTGCAAAGCCTCGCCAATGTCCTGCGTGAGTTTGTCTAGCATGATTTTATTCAATCGGTAGGATTAATCTCTAATTTTTCTTTTAATCTGCCGGTGCTGGTGATCTTTGCTTTCACATTAATCTCAACATTAGCGTTTACAAAAGCTTCTCGCCATTCCGATCCCAAAGCATGAAATGTTTTGGGATCTTTATGATGAAGCTTTTCGGAGAAACCTAAGAAATCAGCCTGATAAGTTTTGGCCTGGTTAACTGTTACAGTGGCTATTTTTTTTAGGTTTTCACTAATGACAGGTTCTAATTGCGCAATATCTTCTTTCGCAAGGGTTAAACCGTTATTTTCATCGATTTCTCCTTTCGTCTCGATGGTAACCTGATAAGATATTTTTTGATTGGTAACAACCGGTTTTACTTTATACGTCGAACGGGTTAGAAAATAGTTAAACATGGTTCCGTCCTTCTGAACGGGAATAGAAAACGGACCTTTGTTAATTTTTTGCGTCAGCAGCAGAAAACCAATGGTTTGTTCCTGATCAAGCCAGCCGACCAAATGGCCAGCCTGAAAAACCCCCAGGCCTTCAATAATGCTTCCTTCGGTTTTGGGATTGTCTCCGGATTCTTTATTATCCGATTCCAAGGGTATAATCTTAATTTGCGGTAAAACTGCATCACGGTCAGTGCTTGTCAGCCAGGATACAAACGTAGAGAAATACATACCGTAGGATTTGCCGCTGTTTGTAGCTTGTAAATCGATAAACTGGGAGACCTCCTCAGAAAACGACCGATCGGTCGTGCCTCCTGCCTTAAGTATTTCCTTGGCCTCACCTTTACACACTAAAATAATATCGCGTGGCCGGGTCTGCGGGAAGCGGGCATAATGTTCGATAATTTCAGGCGCTTTTTTTTGGGCGGCCTCTTCCCCAAGAATAATGCCTGTAGCATAACCATAAAAAGGGACAGTTGGCAGTTTTGCGGAATAATTTCTGATTGCAACCTGCATGACTACTCCCTGAGCGCTGACAAGCTGTTCCATATTATTGTTTGAACCGGACTTATTTCCTTGGCTCTGTCCCTGACTGCTTTGAGGCTTCTGGATCAGCGTGGCCGCAGTCCAAATGTTCTGACCGTTGATTTGGGTATAATCAAAGCTGCTTAGCGTGACAAAAGCCAGCGTTTCGACTTCCTTGCTGCTCCAGCATCCTGAACAGAATAATAAAAGTGAGAACAAAACGCTGAAGGTCCTTATGTTTCTAAAACGGAGTTTTTTCAATGGTAACGCCTCACTTTTTTCTTTTCGATGATCGTAAGGAGCAACAACAGACCAGGAATCAGCAGCTCAAATGTTAAACCGATTGACGGCCATATATTTTTGAGAAAATAACCGACATCAAGAGGACTCTCAAATAACAAGTTCGGTGCGATAATATTCAGCAGGGCAAGCCCCAGGAGAACGTACTTCTTGTTTTTAAGAGAAAACATCCGGACTAAGGTCATTGTCTCCAGGTAATACATGACAGCTACTTTGACAACGATACCGGATACCCAGATAAAAATAACAAGGAATTCCAGCCTTTGAATTGTAATGAATTTGATATATTTAGCCAAATATAGAAAAGCAAAATACATCTCTCCCGTATATTCAGGACCAAAAACGGTAATGGTGGCAATATTGATGAAGGTCAACAGAATGCCGGCAGCGATAATTCCCAAGATGCCGTTTTTTAAAATATCTTCCGACTGATTTACTTTTGGGAATAAAAATATAAGTACGACAATCTGGCCGAACCAGGCTATAGGGACAAGGGAAGCATCCAGAACGGACAGGACACCCTTATCCAGAAAGGGCTGCAGATTGTTTAGATCCATATCTCTGACGGCTAACGCCAGCAAGACCGCCAGAGATAGTATAAATAAAGGAAGAATAAACTGGTTGACCCGCACAATTACTTCGATTCCTTTAATAACCGCATAGGCAGCCACAATCATCAAACCTGTTTGAAAAACATAAGGCGGCGTTTCGGGCATAAGGTTCATATTCAAAAAATCAGTAAACTCTCTTAATACCGTAATACTTATGATCAGAAAGAATAATACATATCCGAAAGTCAAGATCTTCCCGAGGGTTTTGCCGAGCAGGATTTCGGCATATTCGGGCAGCGTCAGCTTCGGAAACCGCTTTCCCAGATAATAAATCAGCATGAGGTTAACGATCCCGACAGCAAGCGCAATCAGGACGGATAGCCAGGCTGATTCTGCGGCCTTTTCCGCTGTTATGCCGGGGATTAACAGGATGGCAGTAGATATGACAATCATAAACATCAAAGAAGCAAGTTGTACACCGGATATCTTTTCGGTATTTATGACCTTTTCCTCCTATCCATTGGTTTCGACGGACCCTGGTTGTCTTTCTGCCGGACAGGGTTCACCGTACGGAACGACTTTGGCCGTTGGGACATAGCCCACCATGGAGCCCGCACCAGAATATCTTTGATTTCGCCAAGGCTTAAAGGAGCAAACGGAATCAAATAAGGGACACCGAAAGAACGCAGGCTGCAGAGATGGATCAGGATGATCATCAGGCCGAACATGATACCGACTCCTCCCAGAAAGCTGGCCAGTAAAATCAACATAAACCGCAGTATTCTGAGCGCATAGCCGGCATCGTAATTTGGAATCGAAAAAGACGCGATTGCCGTGGTCGCTACGACAATAACGGAGATTGGGGAGACCAGGCCTGCGTTGACCGCTGCCTGGCCGATAACCAAACCGCCGACCGTGCTGATGGCCTGGCCAATGGTTTTCGGCAGCCGGACACCGGCTTCCCGCAAAAGTTCAAATGTAAACTCGATGACAAGGATCTCCAAAGCAATTGGCAACGGTAAACCCTGCCTTGTTCCTGCCACTGAGCTGACGAGATGCGTCGGCAACAATTCCTGGTGAAAGGAGAAGACGGCAACGGTGACTGACGGCAGCAACAAGGCCAAATTCAAGGCAATCAAGCGCAGAATCCTTGTAAACGTCGCAAATACTGAACCGTGATAATAATCCTCGGCTGCCTGCAGCATGGTTACAAATGTCGCCGGAATGAGCAGCGGCATTGGAGAATTGTCCACAAGAACCGCGATTCTGCCTTCCAACAGCGAAGCAGTGACCTTATCAGGCCTTTCCGTGTATTGTACCAGCGGAAATAGGGAATGTTGCTCGTCCATAATCAGTTCTTCAATGTAACTGCCCTCCAGGATACTGTCCGTTTTGATTCTGCCAAGCCGCTGCTTCACTTCCTGCAGCAATTGTTCATTCACAATCCCTTCAATATAGCAGATTGCAATTTTCGTATGGGTCAGCTCACCGACTTCTAAAGTTTCCAGTTTAAGTCTGCTGGTTTTTAGACGTCTTCTGATGAGGCTCATGTTTGTATCGATGGACTCAATGAATCCATCCTTTGGCCCGCGCACACCTGGTTCGGTATCAGACTCAACAATGGATCTGTTTTCGCCGCCTCGTACCCCGGCAGCCAGAGCTGAAGACGAACCGTCGATGATCAGAACCGCATTGCCGGCAAACATTTTTTGTTCGACTTCATCCAGATAAGAAACCGTGCTGGTTTCAGTAAGATTCAGTAGGCTGTCCTGAATGATCTGCAGCAGGTTTGCGTTGCCGCCCTTCGTCAATTGCTGCAGTTTGCGCGTCTCTTCCAACAGGGTTTTCAGTATAGAATCACTGATCACTCGATTGTCCGTGATGGTTGTAGCATAGACGATGAAAGCCCTTACCGGTTCTTCCAAATTAATTTGAAATGGATGAAACTGGACATCCGAACAATTGGCAAAAGACTGCTGCAGTTTTTTTAGGTTATCTTCATAATTTTTGGACAGCGGTTCTTTTTTAGGAGCCCCCGAGGCAGGAAGGGGGTCAGGTACTTTATTTGCCCGGTTTTTTAAGGTTTTCATTAGTCGATCGATAAACATCTTTTGTTGGCCTCATTCCATCCAATACGGTATTGATATATTATTTCCTGCTCAGGGAATATTTATAATATATTCCAAACTTTTCTAAAAAAAGGAACTTTATAAACCTTTTAACCTTTCAGTCAGTAGGATTAACCTCTAATTTTTCTTTCAGTCTGCCGGTGCTGGTGATCTTTGCTTTCACATTAATTTCAACATTAGCGTTTACAAAAGCTTCCCGCCATTCCGATTCCAAAGCATGAAATGTTTTGGAATTTTTATGATGCAGCTTTTCCGAGAAACCCAAAAAATCAGCTTTGTAGGTCTTGGCCTGGTTAACTGTTGAGGTGGCTATCTTTTTTAGTTTTTCACTAATGACAGGTTCTAATTGCTCAATATCTTCTTTAGTCATCCTTAAACTGTTATTTTCATCGATTTCTCCTTTCGTCTGAATTGTAACCTGATAAGATATTTCTTCGTTGGAGACAACTGGTTTTACTTTATACGTTGAACGGCTTAGAAAATAGTTAAACATGGTTCCGTCCTTCTGAACGGGGATGGAAATAGGGCCTTGGTTAATTTTTTGCGTCAGCAGCAGAAAACCGATGGTTTGTTCCTGTTCAAGCCAGCCGACCAAATGGCCGGCCCGAAAAACACCCAGGCCTTCAATAATGCTTCCTTTGGTTTTGGGATTGTCTCCGGATTCTTTGTTATCCGATTCCAAGGGTATAATCTTAATTTGCGGTAAAACGGCATCACGGTCATTGCTTGTCATCCAGGATACAAACTTATAGAAATACATACCATAAGATTTGCCGGTGTTTGTGGCTTTTAAATCGATAAACTGAGATACCTCCGAAGAAAACAACTGGTTCATCGTGCCTCTCGTCTTAAGTATTTCCTTGGCTTCACCCTTGGCCACTAAAACAATATCGCGTGGCCGGGTCTGTGGGAAGCGGGCACGATGTTCGAGCATTTCAGGTGCTTTTTTTTTGGCCACCTCTTCCCCAATAATCATGCCTGTAGCGTAACCATAAAAAGGGACAGTCGGCAATTTCGCGGAATAATTTCTAATTGCATCCTGCATGGTTGGTCCCTGACCGGTGACAAGCTGTTCTGCATTGCCGCTCAAACTGGACTTCTTTCCTTCATCTTGTCCCTGACTGCCTTGCGGCTTCAGGATCAGCGTGGCCGCAGTCCAAACATCCTGACCGTTGATTTGGGTATAGTCATAGCCGCTTAGCGTGACAAAAGCCAGCGTTTCGACTTCCTTGCTGCTCCAGCATCCCGAACAGAATAAAAAAAGCGAGAGCAAGACGCTGAAGGTCCCTATATTTCTAAAACGGAGTTTTTTCAATAGTAACACCTCACTTTTTCTTTGTTATGATAGCGAATAGCAGCAACAAATGGGAACGACATATATAGTATTTTCCGGTGCAAATAAGTTTATGAACCCTGTCTAGATCTGCTTGACAAGTTATTGGGTCAATCCTATAATTTATTGAGGCTACCTAACGTTAGGTAGGTATTTTGTTTTTGGGAGGAACACGACGGTGGAAACGAAGCAAAAGCTGATGGACTCGGCTTTCAGATTGTTTGCAGATAAGGGCACGGAGTTTTCCTTAACCGAAGTTGCCAGTGAAGTCGGGATTCAAAAAGCATCGATCTATGCCCACTTTTCCAGTAAAGAAGATTTATTGTATGCGATCATCAATCGTGAAATTAACCAGTATTTCCTGGAGATTAACGAACATTGCGAAGATCTGCGAAGCATGTTCTTTATGATTCTCGATTACTATGATAAGTCGCTGACAAAACTCTATTTCTGGAAGAGGCTGCTGCTTTTCCCACCTAAAGCGTTTGCTGAAACATTGATCGCCAAAATCCACTGTTTATCAGAAGAGCGGTTCCAGCTGGTTAAAAATATTATTCGAGCCAATATGGATAAAGGGGTCATCCGGCATCAGGACCCCGAATCCGTGGCAATATCCTATACGGCCATGACGCATGGGCTGCTGTCAAGCATTCTCATTTATCAGCCTGAAGATGTAACAGGCCATTTTGAGGAGATTTGGGAGAATTTCTGGCGGGGGATTTGTTCGAATGGTTAAACGTTGATTCTACATTTGATTTCACATATGGAGGACAAATGTCTCATGGAGCTTTTACTGCATCATCTATATCTAGTCTCAATATTTGGCTATCTGCTCGGAGCTGTCATTTCTCTCGGATATCTCTTTGCTAAAAAACAAAATACAGGCCATATCATTGTCAATGCGCTATGTATCGCGGCTTCCGCAGCCGCCTCAGCAGCTTCCATCGGAAAAATCTTCTCGGGAGTAGAAATACTGAATATTTTTTCGCTGCAATCTACGATTCCGTTCATTACGCTGGAAATCAGGGTAGATAATCTTTCTGCTTTCTTTGTGCTGGCGCTGTCGGTTCTGGTCTTTTGTGTTTCGATCTACTCGATCGGTTATATTTCCCATTACAACGGAAAAAGGAACATCGGCCTGTTTAACTTCCTGTATGTAATGTTTATCATTTCGATGTTCTTTGTACTGACCTCGGCCAATGCCGTTTTCTTTTATATCTCCTGGGAAGCAATGTCTTTGCTGTCTTATTTCCTGGTCGTATTTGAGTCGGAGAAAGAAGAAAATCAAAAAGCCGGGACGGTCTATATTGTGATGACGCATCTGGCAACTGCTTTATTGTTCATTGGCTTTATGATCGTTTATCACTATACGCATTCCTTCGACCTGATGGCAGCGCATAACGGCACAGTGATCCCCGAAATAACCAGAAACATTGCCTTCATCTTATTTTTGGTTGGCTTTGGCACCAAAGCAGGTGTTATCCCGCTGCATATCTGGCTGCCTTACGCTCACCCGGCTGCCCCGAGCAATGTCTCGGCTCTGATGTCGGGAATCATGATCAAGACGGCCATCTACGGACTGATCCGTTTTGTGCTTTGCTATTTAGGTGTTCAGGATACCTGGTGGGGAATTGTCATTCTTGTTTTGGGCATGCTGTCAGCTGTGCTTGGGGTTGCCTATGCTTTAATGGAACATAATATCAAAAGACTGCTGGCCTTTCACAGCGTAGAAAATATTGGGATTATCCTGATTGGCTTAGGAGTCTCGTATATCGCCTTTGCCCAGAACCATTTGCTCGTTGGCGGTCTGGCCTTAACAGCAGCACTGCTGCATACGTTCAACCATACCTTGTTTAAGGGTGGTTTATTTCTCGGAGCCGGAGCAATCCAATATGCCGTACATACCAAAGATATTGAAAAACTTGGCGGGCTTCTGAAAAAGATGCCCGTTACCGGTTTCATGGTCCTGTGCTTTTCTTTGGCCATATCGGCCATCGTGCCGTTTAATGGCTTTATCAGTGAATGGCTGACATATCAGTCCTTATTTGCCAATATACTGCCCGGACAGTTCGGCTTAAACTTCTTTTCGGCGGTCGCCGTGGCAGCGCTGGCATTGACCGGAGCGTTAGCTGCTGCTTGTTTTGTGAAGCTGTTCGGGATATCGTTTCTAGGCCTTCCGCGAAGCGAAGAAGCTGCGAACGCGCAGGAGGTTCCCAAAACCATGAATATCGGTATGGGCATTCTTGCGTTGATCTGCCTCGGGATCGGACTTTTTCCGTTAACAATCTTAAAGCTACTGGATCCGGTCGTTGGCAGCCTCGGCGGCGGCTCGGTCTTCAGTCAGCTTCAGGGAGGCTTTATGCTGGCTTATTATCCGCTGACGGTTTCCCCGGGCAGCATATCTCCTGCGGCCCTGGTGCTGGCTTTGGCCGGAATTATCCTGTTGGCGCTTCTGGTCATCCGGATCGTTGGCGGTGAATATATCGAACGGAAATACGGAACGTGGGACTGCGGCTTTGAAGCGCTGAATGCGCGCATGCAGTACAGCGCAACCGGTTTTTCCAAACCGATCAAGATTGTTTTCAGGATCTTGTTCAGACCGACCAGGAAAATTACGACAGGGGGGGACTCCTTCTATTATCCGGAGTCAATCGAATATGCGACGACAGTTGCTTCGATATTTGAAGATTACCTCTATCATCCGGTCATCAAAAGACTTCAGAAATTTTCCCAAAGAACAAAGTATAAGATTCAAACCGGCAGTATCCATAATTATTTGATCTATCTATTTGCCGCGGTTCTCTTACTGATGCTCTATAACCGTTTGGCTTAAACAATTAGACTGAGGGATTGGCATTCGAGGCGGAAGTTTAATGAAAGACTGTACACCGGGAAGGATAGGGAATGAAGCAATGAACAGCATCGCCTATATTATCATTCAACTGATTGTTACTCTTTTGGCTGCACCGCTCGTGGGCGGCCTGATCAAAAAGGTCAAAGCTTTGACTCAAAAGCGCAAAGGTGCGCCTGTCTTGCAGATGTATTTTGATCTGTATAAATTGCTGCAAAAGACCTCTGTCGTTTCAGAGGTATCTTCGTGGATTTACAAGGCAGCTCCGTATATCGTTTTTGCGACAGCTCTGGCTGGTGCGCTGTTGGTCCCTGTATCAACCAAGATTGTACCGGTTCTGATTCCAGGTGATTTTATTATGCTCGTTTCCATCCTGGCACTCGGCAGATTTTTTATGATGGCTGCCGCCCTGGATACGGCGAGTACCTTCGGCGGGATGGGAAGCAGCAGAGAGGCCATGATTTCTTCACTGATTGAACCATCCATTCTTGTGGCCCTGTTTACGGTAGGACTCCTTTCCGGATCCACTTCACTGCCTCGCATGATGCAGACCGTACAGGTAACAGGGTTTCCTTTGGCTCATCCGGTTTATATGATGGTGGGGTTGGCGCTGCTGATCATTATCATTGCGGAGACATCCAGGATTCCGGTCGATGATCCGTCCACCCATCTGGAATTAACGATGGTGCATGAGGCGATGATCCTGGAGTATTCAGGCCGGCACCTAGCTTTGTTGGAATACGGCGCAGCCGTGAAACAGTTGGTTTTTATCACCCTGTTTGTGAATTTATTCATTCCGCATGACCAGCTGATTCCGTTTATGGGTTTCGGCGCTGTTATTTTGTCACTTCTGCTTTATTTGCTCAAAGTGGTCCTTATGGCGGTGGTCATCGCATTGATTGAAGTCAATACCGTTAAGTTCAAGCTTTTCAGCATCCCGAACCTGGCTGCCTTATCTTTTATTCTTGCTTTTCTGGGAATTTTGCAATTCTTTATCCTTGGAGGTTATCATGTCTGAAAATCTTTTGGAGACCTTGTCTGTGCTGATTTTACTTTCTTCATTTGTGCTTATGGCCAATAAACGGATCAGTTCCTATATCAAATCTTTCCGGATTCAGTCACTGCTGATTGCTTTGGCTGCCGGGGTCATGGGAGTAAGAAGCCTGTTGGACGAAGGACGCTGGGATATTATGATTGTCTGTATCCTGATTGTTGTTCTGAAAGTCATCTACATTCCGGGTCTTCTGAACAGGACATATGCCTCTGTAAGGTACAAAGTTGAAAAAGACTTTATCTTAAATATTCCGATTCTAGTTTTGGTCTGCTGCGGACTGGTTGTTTTTTCTTACTTCACGCTGGCAACGATTGACGGCAGCAGCCAGGGGATGTCCAATATGCAGCTCGTCAACTCGGTTTCCGTGATCTGGATCGGCCTTTTCTTTATGATCAGCCGTAAAAAAGCGCTTGGACAAATCATTGGCTTTCTGGTCATCGAAAACGGTCTGTATATTACGGCCATGCTCGCAACGCAGGGAATGCCTTTCATTGTGGACCTTGGGATATTCATTGACCTGGTGACCTTCGTTCTGATCATGGGTATGCTGACGTTTCGAATGAATGACCAATTTGACTCCATTGATACGGATCAACTGAATAATCTGAAAGGATAAGATATAACGATATGGGTTTTTTACTTCTGGTCATTCCAATCATAGCTTTATTGCTGCTCTTTATACTTAAAGCGAAGCGGCTGCACCACCTCGTCAGCGTCTCATCTGCTGTTCTGCTGCTGATCATCGCAGCTACCCTGACCCATGACGTCATACTGTATGGAGCGATTGCTTATTCTTCGCTGGGCGGATTTTTCTATCTCGATGCCCTGAGCATGATGATTCTGGATATTGTCCTGACGATAGGTTTGATGGCGGCCATTTTTTCGATCGGTTATCTTGAGGAAGAAGTCAGACAGGGTAAGCTGCCGGTCCCAAAAATCCGACTGTACTATATGCTGATGGTGACCTTTATTTTTACGATGGTATTAGCGCTGACAGTCAGAAACATGGGTCTGATGTGGATTGCGATCGAAGCGACAACGTTGGCCTCAGCCTTTTTGGTCGGCTTTTATAACAATCGTTATGCGCTTGAAGCTGCCTGGAAGTATGTCATTATCTGTTCTGTCGGTATTGCAGTTGCCCTGCTTGGTATCATCTTGCTGCATCTTTCTTCGGCTGGAATATTGGAGAACGGCTCATTTTTGGATTGGACGGCGCTGTACGCCAATGCGGCATCGTTAAAAGGTTCTGTCCTGCGCCTGGCCTTCATCTTTATTTTGGTCGGATTCGGGACGAAAGCCGGCCTTGCTCCGATGCATACCTGGCTGCCTGATGCACACAGTCAGGCTCCTTCGCCGATTAGTGCCATGCTATCCGGTGTTCTTTTGAATAGTGCGATGTATGGCATTATCCGGACGACGGCCATTGTGAATCACAATCAGGGGAGCAGCAGCTTTGCCGGAAGGCTCCTCATCGGGATCGGGATTTTATCGATTGCTACCGCGGCTGTATTTATTCTGACGCAGAAGGATTACAAACGGCTTCTGGCTTATTCCAGTATTGAACATATGGGAATTATCGCTGTTGCGATCGGGATCTTTACACCGCTGTCTATTTTTGGCGGGTTGCTGCATATGATCAATCACTCGCTGACCAAATCCATGCTGTTTTTATCTGCCGGTAATATCATGCAGAGATATGACACCAAACAGATTTTCAAGATCAAAGGGATATTGAAAACGCTGCCTGTTTCGGGAACGGTCTTTCTGCTCGGTCTGTTTGCTATTGCCGGAACACCACCCTTCAGCGTATTTGCGAGTGAGTTCAGCATTACCGCCGCAATCTTCAACCAATCCAGCCTTTGGGTCGGGATGGTGTTTATCCTGCTTCTGGCGGTTGTCTTTGCCGGAATCGCTGTGACGCTGTTTAAAATGTTTTATGGTCAGCCGGACAGTACGGAGGCTGCTGATGCCAAAACAGGAGAAATCAATATCCCCGGAACGGTTTGCCTGGTTGTTTTGCTGGCAGCTGTAACAGCCGGCGGGGTTTATCTGCCGGAAACAATCCGAGAGCTGATCATTCAGGCCCAGGGCATTGTTCTGAGTATAATCTAAGACAGGGATTCGTAAATCCTGTAAAAATAAAGGTGTATTGCATGCAGACGAATCCTAACAAAATGGTTTAATTAATGGAAACTTGATTCACGAATCAATCTACGAGTCAATGAAATATTGCTGGAAATAGAGGTAGAGATGATGAAGGCATCCGAATTGAAACAAATACTCGCGGAAAAGTTTTTCGTTGCAGAGTTGGCCGATATTAACGGGAGAAACAGGAAGGGCCGGGATCATGAGCTTTACCTAAAAATAGCTTCGGAAAGTATTCCCGGAATATGCGCCTATTTGAATAAAGAACTGGGTTATCCGCTCATCCTGATGTTTGCCAATGATGAGCAAATCCAGAATTCCTGCTTTGGCGTTTATTACGTTTTTGCGGACAGACAGGAAGCACTGCTTGTGGTGATGAAAACGTCGGTCAGTCCTGACAAAATGGAAATGCCATCCGTCAGCAATATTATCCAAGCTGCGGCAGCGTACGAGCGGGAAATCAAGGATTTATTCGGAATCATTCCGGTAAACCACCCGGATGCCAAAAGACTGGTTTTTCATAGCAACTGGCCGAACGGGGTTTATCCGCTGCATAAAGCTTTTCCAGCCGGATACAGACCGCAGCGGGCGGCAGAAGAGATTAATTTCTGTAAGGTTGAAGGGGAAGGGGTCTATGAGATTCCCGTCGGACCTGTCCATGCCGGAATCATCGAGCCGGGCCATTTCCGTTTCAGTGTGGCCGGAGAACCAATCATTAATCTTGAAGCACAATTGTACTTTGTCCATAAAGGAATAGAGAAACTGGCCGAACAGCAAAGCATTGAAAAATGCCTGTATATTTCGGAACGGATTTCCGGGGACGAGACCTTTGCCAATTCCCTGGCGTACTGTCAGGCCATCGAAAAGATTGCCGGAATCGAAGCTCCGGTCAGGGCAGCCTATATTCGAGTTATTTTTGCCGAGTTGGAGAGACTTACCAGCCATCTTGGCGATCTTGGCGGGGTTTGTCTTGACGCTGCTTACGGGTTTGCGACGTTCCAGTTCCGGATGATCAGAGGCTGGGCTTATGCTTTAGCGGATGAGCTATGCGGCATGCGTTTCCTGCGAAGTGTCAATAAACCGGGCGGGGTACGCAAAGATTTTGTGGCCGGAAAGGAAACCAGTCTGATTGTCCAGCTGGATAAAATCCGCCGCGAGCTCGAGGATACAGTCGAGATTATCAAAGCCAACAGTTTATTTATTGACAGAATTGAAAATACCGGTATTCTAGATCAGAAAATTGCTGCCGATCTAAACGCGGTCGGCCCCGGCGGCCGGGCTTCAGGACTGCGCTATGATGTTCGAAAATCTTTTCCATATGCGGCATATTCGCAGCTCAAGTTCAATATCCCGGAACATTACAACGGCGATATCAACTGCCGGCTGAATACCAAAATAGAGGAGTGCTTTGAATCCATTAACCTGATGGTCCAGGCAATCAATCAAATGCCTTCCGGGAACGTTCTCGAACCTGTTAAATCTGTTGAACCGTATCGCTTTGCTTTTGGTTTGACCGAAGCCCCGCGCGGCGAAAACATCCACTGGCTGATGACCGGCGAGAACAATACGGTGTACCGTTATAAAATACGGACGCCGTCTTTCTGCAACTGGCCGGCCCTCTGTCATGCTGTCAAAGGCAATATTGTGCCGGACTTTCCGCTGATCAATAAAAGCTTTAACCTTTCCTATGCAGGGAACGATCTCTAAAGCAAGCGGCATACTGCGAGTACCACGTTCTCCAATTACTAATTTTAAAAACGGTTATGTAGGGTAAGTCTGTGGGCCACAATACCACTTTCCGGCCATTGTGCCATCCATGGCACAAAAGGCCGCGCTGCGCAATCCTGCTCCGCTCACAGTGGAACTGTGGCCCCCAGACTGATCTTATGCATATTCAAGTAGGCTTGCATGTCAGAATGTAGCTCGTTTTTTAGATATTTAAAAGTTGTAATCGTAAAACTTACTTTAAACGATTATCCATATCAATATCCGGCATACAGAAATTACTAACTAGCTTTTATTAGTCTGCGTGCCACGGTTCCAGCGCCAAGCGGAGCATGGAGTGCGTAGCGCGGCCTTTTGTGCCATGGAAGGCACAACGGCCGAAAGCGGAATTGTGGCATGCAGACAGACCCCAGATAACAAAATATACTGTACGAGCAAGGAAGACGAAAAATGTTTAAGACGCTAAAAAAGATCATCCAATATCCAAGGCTTACCCAGGAATATCCCAAAGTACCCGCCAGTGGCGGTCAGTTCCTGGGGAAGACCGAAATCAATCCAGAAAAGTGCAGTTTTTGCGGGGAATGTGTCCTGCGCTGTCCCTCTCAGGCAATTGTGATGGCTAAGGAAGCAGGCATCATTGGGATTAACTATGACGCGTGCATCTTCTGTGTGTTGTGTGAAGAAGTCTGCCCAGTAGGCGCAGTAACGACCACCAACCAATTTGAGCTGGCTGAAAAGGATAAAGCAATGCTCCACGTGGATAAGAGCGTATCTGTCAAAAACCAAACGGTGATGATTGATGAAAATAACTTGCCTGACACTTCCTACGAAGCAGTTTGCACGGACCTGAAAGCAAAGATTCAAAAGATGTTTGGCCGGAGCCTGCAAATCAGAGAAGTGGATTCCGGCTCCTGCAACGGCTGTGATTATGAGATCAATGCGCTGAACAATCCTGTTAACGATATTGAAAGGCTCGGGATCAGTTTTGTGGCGTCGCCAAGACATGCCGATATGCTTTTGGTGACAGGCACCGCAACCAGAAATATGCAGCAGGCGCTGGTGAAGACGTATCATGCAGCACCTGATCCAAAACTGGTCGTGGCAGTGGGTGCCTGCGCCTGCAGCGGAGGCATTTTTAAGGACTCCTATGCCACCAACAACGGCATCGATACCATTGTACCGGTCGATGTGTATATCCCTGGCTGCCCGCCACGGCCTCAGGCCATTATTTACGGCATCTTGAAAGCGCTGGACCGGATGAAGTAAATATTACTTCGACGGCTATGGAGAACTAGTATCGCGGTGCTATGAATGGCATGGAGCAGTACGAATCGGTCTACTAGTTGACTTTTTCCGGACGTGTATGATAATGGATAGTAAGCAGATAAGAATCCTAAATAGAAGTATTTTAGGATTTTTTTCGTGCTATATTATTTTGATGATTGTTTAGCTTGGATAAAATTGAGAATGTATAAGAATAAAAAAAGTGTAAAGGATGGATCTTCTTGTCTATTGTTCGAGCTGCAGCGCTTCAGTTAAAAGTCTCTCCAGACAAAACGGAGAACGTTGATCGTCTTCAACAACATTTGGCCAGCCTGGCTAAAGAGAATGTCGATCTGGTCATTCTGCCGGAGATGTTCAACTGCCCGTATCAGACGTCTTTATTTCCTGATTATGCAGAGGAAGAGGGCGGGGCATGCTGGCAGAAGCTCTCATCTCTGGCGGCACAGTATAAAATGTACCTCGTTGCAGGTTCGATGCCGGAAAAAGACCGGGAGAACAAGATTTATAATACCTCGTATGTGTTTGACCGGCAAGGCAGGCAAATAGGCAAACACCGCAAAGTCCATCTCTTTGATATTGATATTGAGGGCGGACAGCAATTTCGGGAATCAGATACCTTAAGCCCCGGAAACAAGGCCACTGTATTTGACACGGAATTCGGAACGATGGGACTCTGTATCTGCTATGACTTGCGCTTTCCGGAACTGGCGAGACTAATGGCTGATCAGGGCGCTAAAATGATTATTGTACCTGGAGCGTTCAATATGACGACCGGCCCGGCCCACTGGGAGATTCTGTTCCGCACCCGCGCAGTGGATAATCAGGTCTTTACGGTGGGTGCTGCTCCGGCCCGTGATGCGGAAGCCGGATATATGTCCTGGGGGCATACGCTCATGGTCGGACCGTGGGGAAATGTCCTGCAGCAAATGGATGAACGCGAAGGTTGTATCATTCAGGATCTTGACCTGGCTGAAGTGGCTAAAGTCCGCCGTGAATTGCCGCTGCTTGCCCAGAGAAGGTCAGACCTGTATCAATTGACTTCAAAATGATGATCACGTGACGTCGAGATGATGTCAATAAGGCAGGGGGGGTTCGATGCAAAAACAAAAATTTGCAGTATTCCAGGCACTCCTGGCAGCTGCACTTTTTGGTATAAGCACGCCATTGTCCAAATTGTTATTGTCCCATTTATCACCGATCATGATCGCTGCACTTCTTTATCTGGGTGCTGGTACCGGCATGTTCGCGCTGCGATTAATCATTAAAGCAAATAGACCCTTATCTAAAGAAGCAGGTATTGCCAGGAAGGATCTGCCCTTTACAATTGGAATGGTGATTTTGGATATGAGTGCGCCTATCCTGCTCCTGGTCGGATTGAGTACGACTGCGGCTGCAAATGTATCTCTATTGAGCAATTTTGAAATTGCGGCAACGGCACTTCTTGCCCTGTGGCTCTTTAAGGAGACAATCGGGCAAAGACTTTGGACGGCAATCATTCTCATTACGGCTTCCAGCATACTCTTATCTTTAAAAGATATTCAAGGACTTTCTTTTTCGGCAGGTTCTATATTTGTCCTGCTGGCCTGTCTCTGCTGGGGATTAGAGAATAATTTTACGAAAATGCTTTCGCTGAAAGATCCTATGCAGATTGTCGTCATTAAAGGATTGGGGTCTGGAGCAGGCTCCTTGCTTATTGCCCTTGTCACCAAACAAATGACAGCCGATTATAGCTATATTCTTTTTACGCTAATATTGGGATTCTTCGCTTATGGCCTCAGTATCTTTTTCTATGTCAGAGCCCAGAGAGACCTCGGGGCGGCCAGAACAAGCGCCTATTATGCTGTTGCACCGTTTATTGGCGTTGGCTTATCTTTTATTGTCGCCCAAGAACCCATAACAAGTAATTTTATCATTGCAGCCATTCTAATGATATGCGGGGCCTATTATGCGGCTAGGGAGAAACATGACCATCAACATCGTCATGAAACGTTGTGTCATGACCATCGCCATCATCATGGTGACGGCCATCATACCCATGTTCACGGTGATTTTACATCAGGGGAACACAGTCATCCGCATGAACATGAAACCATAGAACATGCGCATCATCATGCACCGGATATGCATCACAAGCACTAAGCATTTAACCTGATTGATATTAAAAATTTTATAAATGGGATAGCACTTTACAAATACAGTAACATATGATATTAATAACATATGTTACTGTATTTTTTTGAATGGAAGTGAAAAAGAACAAATGATGTCCATGATGATGTCCATTAATTATGCGATTCTGGGAATTCTCAGTACGCAGTCTCTGACGGGGTATGATCTGAAAAAAATTATTCAGGATTCATCTTTTATGTATTGGTCCGGCAATAACAATCAGATCTATAAAGCCTTGGTTGAACTGCTGAACCTGGGTTTTGTGACCAATGAAATCCAGATGCAGGAAAGTTCACCTGCCAAAAAAATATATACGATCACGGCAGAGGGGATCGTAGAATTGAAAAAATGGGTGCTTTCAACACCGGAAATCGCGGAAATCAAAAAAACATTTCTGATACAGCTTGCCTGGTCGGATCTCCTGAATGATGAGGAATTAAAAAGCTTGCTGTTGGCATATGAAGAGCAAATAAAAATGCAGATCATCCTGGAAAAAGAGAAAAGCCGCAGAGGCAGGTTTTCACCAGCCAGAAGCAAAAGGGAACTTACTATGTGGGAGATGATTCAAGAGAATATCATTTCATCCTATGAAAATGAACTGAACTGGCTGGAAAAGATCCGGAATAAGCTTAGCAGCGATTTCCAGCAATGAGTAAACGACAAGAAGAAAATGGCAGATGAATATCGAATGGAGGGAAAGCTATGAAAAACGGAATGGCCTTCCGCACTCCGGAAGGGAGAAAAGAAGTTCTCAGAATGTATGATGCTTTATTGGAACAATGGTCAGCGCAATATGAGACGATCCATCTGACTACTCGGTATGGCAAAACGTTTGTTTTAGCAGGAGGCGATCCGAACGCGCCGCCGTTGATCCTTCTCCATGGCAGCGGGATGAATTCTGTGATGTGGCTGGGTGATATGCCGACCTATACGAAGCATTTTCGCGTCTATGCTGTCGATATTCCAGGGGAACCTGGGAAAAGTGCCGAAGAACAGTTGCCTTTCGACAGTTCTGCATATGCGGAGTGGCTTGATGATGTCTTAAAAGCGTTAGCGATCGATAAAGCAAATATAATCGGGATTTCTTTAGGTGCCTGGCTCGCGATCAAGTATGCTGTTTTCCGGCCGGAAAAAGTAGAAAAGCTTGTCTTGCTTTGCCCATCCGGCGTGGGACCGCAAAAGGGTTCTTTCCTTTTTACAGCGATGTTCTATATGTGTTTTGGAGATCGCGGGCTAAAAAAGCTCTTCTATAAAGTGAACGGCAATCAGCCTATTCCCGACATCGTACTGGACTACCAATTGCTGATTGGCAAGAGTTTTAACTTTCGCCGTGAAATGATACCCATTTTTTCCGATCAGGAACTGAAATCCTTGACGATGCCGGTAATTTTATTTGCGGGCGGCAAAGATATCATGCTTCATTCGGCGAAGACTGCTCGGCGGATGGAAACATTGGTTCCGCAGGGCAAGATCAATATTCTACCCGAAGCAGGCCATACACTTACCAATCTAACCACGGAAATCTATGATTTTTTAATTCAGGAATAATGGTATTAAATTCTTTTGTTTTTTACGTAGTTATTAGAAATTTTAGGTGCGATATGATATCTTTAACATTGGCTGCCTTTGCAAGGAGTTATTTTACCGCGAGAATGCGAAACTATTTTTAGCCAGTGTGAGGTGCTTCATTTGATTCTATTATCGGCAGAAAAGATTACGAAAAGTTATAGTGAGAAAAAACTCTTAAAAGATATGTCTCTGTTCATTAATGAGGGAGATAAAATCGGTGTGATCGGGACCAATGGCACCGGGAAATCGACTTTTTTAAAGATCATCGCTGGGATTGAAACGCCGGATGCCGGTACGGTAACGATGGCTTCCGGCGTCAGGATCAGTTATCTTCCGCAAAACCCCATATTCGGTGAACATCTGACCGTTCTGGAACAGGTATTTCTGGGAACCTCAGCCGAAGTCCGGGATTTGATGGAATATGAAGCCAAGTCCATTCTAACCAGGCTGGGTATTACTGATTTCTCGCTGGATGTCAGCCTCCTGTCTGGCGGAGAAAAGAAACGCGTTGCGATCGCGCGTACATTGGTCAAACCTAGTGAAATCCTGATTCTGGATGAACCGACCAACCATTTGGACAATGAGATGGTCCTTTGGCTGGAAAATTATCTGCGGAAATACAGCGGAGCGATGATCATGATCACGCACGACCGCTATTTCCTTGACAGGGTGACCAACCGCATGGTTGAGATTAGCCAGGGAAACCTCTACAGCTATCCGGCGAATTATACCAAGTATTTGGAGCTGAAAGCCCAGCGCGAAGAAATGGAAATCAGTACGGAAAGAAAAAACAGCAGTCTCTTCCGAAGAGAACTGGAGTGGATTAGCCGCGGTGCCAGAGCCAGAGGGACGAAAAGCAAAGAACGGATTGAGCGTTTCAGACAATTAAGCGAGAGAGAGAAACCGGCAACGGGGGAGAAGCTGAACCTCAGTTCGGTGGCATCCCGCCTTGGTAAAAAGACCATTGAAATGAACCATATCGCCAAATCCTATGCTGGAAAAATGCTGATCCGGGATTTTGACCATATCATCCTGCGTGACGCCAGAATAGGCATTGTTGGCAAAAACGGCTGCGGCAAATCGACCCTGTTAAAAATGATCATGGGCTTGATTGAACCGGACAGCGGGACGATCGTTACAGGGGAAACCGTCAGGATCGGTTATTTTTCACAGGAAAGCGAAGAGATGGACCCCTCTCAGCGCGTCATCGCCTATATTCGGGGTATTGCCGAAAACATTGAGACGGTGGACGGAACCGTGACTGCCACGCAAATGCTGGAACGCTTCCTGTTTCCAGCTGATTTACAGTGGAATACCATTGCCAAGCTTTCCGGCGGCGAACGCAGACGACTTTATCTGCTCAGCGTGCTGATGAAAGCCCCGAACATCTTGCTGCTCGATGAGCCTTCCAATGATCTGGATATTGAGACGCTGAGCATTCTGGAAGATTACCTGGAGAACTTCAGCGGTGCTGTGGTCGTCGTCTCCCATGACCGTTATTTCCTAGATAAAGTTGTAGACCGAATCTTTGAATTCCAGGAAGATGGAACACTGCGGCAGTATGTCGGCGGTTATTCCGATTATCTGGAACAAATCACAGATAAGGGCAGAGAAGAAAAAAATAGTTCTAAGAGAAACAGTCCTTCAAGTGGTTCAAGTACTTCAAATACTTTAATCACTTCAAACAACATGGACATTTCAGACCAATTTCATTGTACTGATCCCCAGGGTGAAACCGCCGAACCCAGGAAAAAATTGAAGTTTACCTACAAGGAAGAACAGGAATACGGAAAGATCGAAGAAGAGATTGCACAGCTCGAAGCAAACTTGCGTACACTGGATGAAACCATTTCGCGGGAGACCAGTAACTATGCCAAATTGCAGGAATTGCTTTCCGAGAAAGAAGCGCTGGAATGTGCCATTGCTGGCAAGATGGAACGCTGGATCTATCTGAACGATCTTGCTGAAAAAATTACTGCTGCGAAATTATAATCCTTCGACAAACATTGATTACGTATGTTATAATGACTACTTGATTGTATTATAATGGCGACTTGGTTGCACGAATAAGGATGGTAAAAAAATGATCAGTACGACTGGAATATCTCTTCGTTACGGCGGACGTGCTTTATTTGAAAACGTCAATATTAAATTCATCCCCGGGAACTGTTATGGACTCATCGGCGCCAACGGCTCCGGCAAATCGACCTTTTTAAAAATTCTCTCCGGTGAGATAGAAGCCAATAAAGGAGATGTCTCGACTGACCCCGGCGAAAGAATCGCTGTCTTAAAGCAGAACCATTTTGAATTTGACGAAGTTGAGGTCTTGAAAACCGTCATGATGGGCCACAAAAGGCTCTGTGAGGTTATGGATGAAAAAGAAGTTCTCTATGCCAAACCCGATTTTTCCGAAGAAGACGGCATGAAGATCGCCGAACTGGAAGCGGAATTTGCGGAAATGAACGGCTGGGAAGCTGAATCCGAAGCGGCAACCCTCTTAAACGGACTCGGTATTGGCGAAGAGTACCACGATAAAAAGATGAAGGAACTCGACGGCAATGAAAAGATTCGGGTCCTTTTGGCCCAGGCCCTATTTGGAAGTCCTGATATCCTGCTGCTGGACGAACCCACAAACCACCTCGACATTGCCTCCATTACCTGGCTCGAAAACTTTCTGTATAACTTTGAGAACACCGTCATCGTCGTTTCTCACGACCGGCACTTTTTAAATAAAGTCTGTACGCATATTGCGGATATTGACTTCGGTAAAATTCAGCTTTATGTCGGCAACTATGACTTCTGGTACGAATCAAGCCAGCTGGCACTGAAGCAGATGCGCGACGCCAATGAAAAGACGGAAGCCAAGAAAAAAGAATTGCAGGAGTTTATCCAGCGCTTCAGCGCCAATGCTTCCAAGTCCAAACAGGCTACATCCCGTAAAAAGCTTCTTGAGAAGCTGACCCTGGAGGACATCCGGCCGTCATCCCGCAAATATCCGTTTGTTGATTTCAAACCGGACAGGGAAGCAGGGAACGACCTGCTGGCCGTAAACGGAATCAGCAAAGAAGTAGAAGGGGAAAAGATCCTGAACAACGTCTCATTTATTGTCAGTAAAGGCGATAAGATCGCGTTCGTAGGTCCTAACGGTCTGCCCAAGACATCCCTGTTTAAAATATTAATCGGGGAAACAGCTGCCGACAGCGGAGACTTCAAATGGGGCGTTACCACATCCCAATCCTATTTTCCAAAAGACAACGCGGCTTATTTTGACGATGTTCATCTGAGCCTAGTCGACTGGCTCAGACAATATTCCGGTGACCAGACCGAGACCTTCGTCCGGGGCTGGCTGGGCAGAATGCTTTTCTCCGGCGAAGAAGCGCTGAAGGAAGCAGCCGTGCTTTCCGGAGGCGAAAAAGTCCGTTGCATGCTGGCTAAAATGATGCTTTCCGGCGCTAATGTGCTGTTGTTTGACGAGCCGACCAACCACCTCGACCTGGAATCCATCACTGCCTTAAATGACGGATTGATCAATTATAAGGGGACAATTCTGTTTGTGTCACATGACCACCAGTTTGTCCAGACCGTGGCCAACCGGATTATCGAAATCACGCCGAACGGGATCATCGACAAGCAAATCACGTATGACGAGTATCTAGAAAGTGAAGATATTCAGGCGCTGCGCAAGAAGATGTACGAGATGTAGGCTATTTTATTTCCAAATATAAAATGTAAAGTGGCAGAAAAAATTGATGCTGTTCATCGTTTATTCAGACGATGGACAGCATTTTTATTTTTGAGCAATTTGACTTTTTGGGTCGAATGTACTATTTGCTTGTGATAAATTCCCTATTTAACCAAAAATAATAATATAGTATAATTTGGAAATATAAATATATTTTTACATTTTTTTTATTGCTTTGTGATTGAATTTAAAGAATTTAGTTAACGAAGGAGGAAGAAAAGTGAAAACACTGCGTTCAAAAATATTATTCCTAATGTTAGCCGGCTGTTTTATTCTTCTGCTTAAATCACCTGCAGCCTATGCGGCAACGATCACCGCGCCATCTTCGATTACAGCAAATACGACCTGGACCAGCGACAATGTTTATGTGGTGTCATCTACCACAGTTCAGCCAAATGTGACGCTGACTATTGAGCCTGGAACCGTCGTCAAATTGAACGCGATTAACAGCAAACTTGTAATTAAAGGCACACTGAATGCACTCGGATCAGACACGAATCAAATCGCCTTTACGTCGATCAAAGATGATACATATGGCGGAGACACTAATAACGACGGAACAACAACGACCCCGTCCAAAGGCAATTGGCTTTGCCTTGAGTCATATTCCGGCGGAAATATAAATTTATCCTATTGTTGTATTCGTTATGGCGGCTATATAAATTCTCAGGTGTACAGCACAGGAGGAAGCCTGAATATCAGCAATTGTGTTGCAGAACTCAGCAACACCAGAGGTATTGAGACGAATGGCACAGCCAGTATCACAAATACACAGGTGTCAAATTGTACTTCATCTGGTATTTATGTTAAGAATAGTTCCCCGACCCTATCCGGCAATACCATCAGCAGTTGCTCGTACGGTATCTATATGGCTGACGGCAATATTCTAGTAACCAATAACAATATTTCAGCGTGTTCATATGGCATTTATGTGCTAAAAGGAACACATACCTTTTCCGCCAATACAATCACGAACAGCAGCACCTCAGCCATAGCAATTGAAAATGCAATATGTACAATTATGAATAATAGCATTTCTCAGTGTCCAAATGAGGCTATACGCTATGTGAATTCGCCCCGAGTACTAACAGGAAGTATAACTGGAAATACATTTGATAACTGCAAAGATTTCCTGGGGTTTCGGTCAAGCTTAATGGCAAGCTTATTCCCAACATTGACATTGAACAATAACACGCAGACTAACTGTACGTATGATGGCATATATGTTTATGCGACGATAGGATCTCAAACGCTGCCCTTATATCAAGTCCCGTATATTGTCGAAAATTTAGGTATAGCTACTTCAAGTACGGTGGAAATTCAGCCGGGGACAATATTTAAAATTTTACATGATAAAATCATTAACGTTAAGGGAACTGTAAATATTAATGGTAATTCCCAAAACCCTATTGTCTTTACATCCATCAAAGATGATACAAACGGTGGAGATACCAATAACGACGGTACCCAAACTTCAGCAATGGCCGGGGATTGGTGGGGAATATCTATTGGAGAAAATGCACAGCTCATTGCTAAGAATGCTAAGTTTCTGTATGGACAAGAAAATGTATCTGCGTTTAAAGCATCAAAAATTGACGTTCGTAATTGCGAAATAGGATACGCGGACTATAGAGGAATTTCTATAAGTAATTGTAATAATGCTGTAGTCACCGACACCAGCATACACGATGGTGGTATTATTGCAGGAATAGAATTAACAAATTCCAACTCAATGGTCCTAAGAAACAGCTTTTACAACAATAATAAAGGGATATACTTAACTCCGTCTGCAAATCAAACCCAAATTATGTTTAATCATTTTTATGATAATGGTATAGGCATTTATCAGTTTACACAAGAAGCCACTGAAGCAACGATTCAGTTCAATAACTTTAATAATAATACGTATGGTTATAAAAATTACAGTGGTACTGCGGATATCCAATACAACTGGTGGGGAGATGCTTCTGGTCCAGCGCCCACAGGAACCGGCGACGAAGTTTATCATGGCGATGCCGACCCCTGGCTGAAATCAGAATTTATCGTGCCCGAATCCGAATTCTATTTGGGCCAGCAACACTGGGACTTCCAATGCAATGATCCTGTAAACGCAGTATCGGGGAATTTTACGTATGAGAAAACAGACATTACGATACCAACCATTGGTATGCCTTTACAGTTTACCCGCTACTATAACTCACAGGATACCAGCACTTCAGGCCCTCTTGGACAGGGCTGGCAGCATAACTATAACTGTACCGTCACCATCAATCAGGACGGTTCGGCTACAGTTCTGTATCCGGACGGCCACCAGGTGAAATTTGCTTCCAGCAGCGGGACTTTCATCCGGCCTCCAGCCTGTTTTGAAAATCTGACCGAGGTTACAGGAGGCTATGAACTGACCTTTAAGGATCAGACTGTCTATGAATTTGATTCTTCCGGCAAACTTTGTGCAATTAGGGATAAGAATGGTAATAGAACGACCCTGACCTATAACGGCTCCCTTCTGCAAACCGTTACAGAACCAACTGGGAGAACCCTGCAATTTACCTATTATCCGGATAACAAACTCCAGCAAGTGACCGATCCGGCAGGCCGGACTCTGATCTTTACGTATGATACGTCGGGAAACCTTGAAACAGTGACCGATGTAAACACAGGGGTATGGCAGTACAGCTATAATGGAAGCTATCTCTCTACAATCACCGATCCCGAAAATAATGTGACAGTTAACAACACCTATGATGCCCAGGGACGAGTTGTTTCCCAGCTTGATGGAGAAAACAATCAGACTGTCTTTACCTATGATCCCGTAAACAGACAAAATACCGTCACAGATGCCAAACAAAACAGTGCGGTCACTCAATATGATCCCGCCAACCGGATCACTTCGATTATTTATCCTGGAGGGATTACCGAAACCTTCACCTATGACGGCAATAACAACCGAATCAGCGTTACCGACAAGAATGGCAACACGACCGTTTATACGTATGACGATATGGGCAATATGCTGACCAAGACGGATCCCGTACCATTGAGTTATGTCACAACGCTGACTTATGACACAAAAAACAATCCGGTTACAATCGTTGATGCAGCCGGTTATACCACAGATATGACGTATGATACAAATGGCAACCTGCTGACCGTATCACGTGAGGTTTCCGGTCAAACCGCCGTAACCACGATGACTTATAATCCATACGGACAGGTCATTAGCATCACAAATCCCAACAACGGCGTAACACAATACACCTATGATACGTATGGTAACCGCATTTCCCAGACTGACCCGCTTGGCCTCATTACCACCTACACTTACGATATCCTGGGACGCAAACTGACGCAGGTTGATCCACGCGGCAATGTTCAGGGGGGCAATCCGGCCGACTACCAGTACACCTACACTTATGATCTCGCCGGTAATATGCTGACCATCACTGATCCCTTGGGAGACGTCATTACAAACACCTATGACCTGAACAACAATCTGCTGACGATCACCGATCCGAAAAACAATATAACGACCTACACCTATGATGGTAACAACCGCCTGCTGACCGTTCAGGATGCACTAAACAATGTGACGACCTATACCTATGACGCGAACGGCAACAGGGTCTCCGTTACAGATCCGTTAAATCATACAATAACCTATGGCTATGATCCGCTTGACAGGCTGATATCAGAAACCAATGCGGCAGGGAAGACCGAAAGCTATACCCTGGACGGCAACGGCAACAAGCTGACGGTTACAGACCGGAATAACCATACCACGACTTATGTGTATGACGTCTTAAACCGCAATACCCAGATCACCAATCATTTAAATAAACAGATTACCGTCCAGTATGATCCGCTTGGGAACAAACTGAGTGTCACGGATCAGCGCGGCAACACAACATCCTACACTTATGACCAGAATTCCAAAGTGCTCACGGTGACCGAACCGGGTAATCAGGTAACCACCAACACGTACGATCTGGCTGGAAATATGCTGACAACGACCAATCCGCTGAACCAGGTCTGGACCTTTGTTTATGATGCAGATAACCGTCTGATCGAAACCATAGATCCGTTGCTTCATTCTACAACCGTTGGGTATGATGAAGCCGGGAATGTGATTCTGAAGACCGATGCCAACAACAAGAACATCACGTATACTTATAACGCCTTAAACCAACTCATGTCAGTGACAAATGCCTTAAACCAAGTCACGAGCTACAGCTATGATGAGAACGGCAATTTGACCGCCGTCACGGATGCCAACAACCATACCTCTGCGCTAGGTTATGATGAACTTAACCGTAAAATCAGTGAGACTGACGCCTTAAACAATATCTACAGCTGGGCTTATGATGCGGCGGGAAATATCATCAGCTGGACCAAACCTGACCAGTCCGCAGTCAGCTACGCGTATAATTCCCTGAACCAATTGACTACAGTCACTTATCCGGATCTCAGTCAGGTCACTTATACCTATGATGACGCTGGCAGCAGACTGTCAATGACGGATCAGCTTGGAACAACCACCTATACCTATGACGATCTTGACAGACTTGCCTCGATCATGCGGGGAACCAATACCGCAAGCTTTGGCTATGATGATGCAGGCAACCTGGCATCCATCACCTATCCCGGCGGACTGCAGGTGACGTACGGCTATGATGCAAGAAACCTGCTTACTTCCGTCACAGATACAGCCAATACGACCACAATCACGTATGATGCGGCTGGAAATCGGATTGGTGAATCACTGCCGAACGGTGTTACCGTCACATACGAATACGATGACGCAGGAAGACTCACCCTTGTCGAACATGTCCTTGGCGGAACAACGCTCACCAAAGCAGCCTACACGCTGGACAATGTCGGAAACCGGCTTACCGAAACCGATGAATTGAACCAAACGACAACCTATACCTACGATGACCTGTACCAACTGACCAGCGCCATTTATCCCGGCGGTCAGACAGTGAATTATACGTACGATCCGGCAGGCAACAGAACGCTAGCCGGAACAACCGCCTACACGTACGATGCGGCCAACAGAATCACTCAGGCCGGTACGGATATCTACACGTATGATGTAAACGGAAACCTAACCGACATTAACAGCACAAAGCTGTACAATTACGACGCGCTGAACCGGCTTGTCTCTTATACAGATGGAACAGACACGATTAATTATACCTACGACGGAGACAGTAACAGGCTGACTCAGACCGTTACAGGTCAAAACCCTGAGAATTATTCTTACTTTAACGTCCCACTCGGAGGATTATCCAAGGTCCTGGTAGAATTAAACAGCGGAGAAAACTATATCTACGGCGGCAGACCTCTGTACCGAAACTTCACAAGCGATACGATTTTCTACCATAACGACGGCCTCGGCAGCACCCTGAAGGTCACAGACATCTCAGGAAATATCTTAAACAGCTACAAATATGATGCCTATGGAGAATTAAGAGCATCAAATGTAACTGTAGACAACGACATCCTCTTTGCCGGTGAATTCCAGGATGCCAACGGTCTGATCTACCTCAGAGCCAGATATTACGATCCGAATGACGGAAGGTTCCTGACGCAGGACAGTTATTTGGGAGATGCAAAAAACCCAATAACGCAGAACCGGTATGCATATGGGAACAATAACCCGGTGATTTATATTGATCCAACGGGGCATGTGGCTATATGTCCTTGGGATGTCATTGATATGATGCTGGCATCTTATAGTTGGACACAGCTTATCGAAGATCCTAACCTAGATCATTTTTTAGTAGCGTTAGCGGATACGCTGGGATTGTTCCCGGGGGTTCCATCATACACCTTACTAGTGGGAATGAATCAAGCTCTAAGGCATTCGGATAATTTTGCTGAATTTAAGGTAGCTTTGGATGAATTTCTGGTAACTAAGGGGGCGACTGGTGCCGAAA